>NZ_JBQEPA010000006.1:0-278898 GCF_052056495.1 Phyllobacterium sp. 22229 | reverse complement strand
GATGCCGCCGCCAATCACGAAAATGTCGTAGATCCCGTCCTGTGCCACCGCTCATCTCCCTGTCCGCAACCATCGCCCGTGCCAATACAGCACCACCGCGAAACAAATACGAAACCAAAAGGAAATATAACGCGCATCAATCCCACCGGCAAGCGGCGATTCAACGGGATGTTTCGATCAACCGCACATCCGCGTCCACGCAAATCGCACGGATGATCTCGCTGTCGCAGCGGTCGGTGATGAAGGTGTTGACCTGCGACAGGTGACCAATGCGCACCGGAGCCGTCCGCTCGAACTTGGTGGAATCGGAAACCAGTATCACGTGCCGTGCATTGGCCATGATGGCCTGCGCCACCTTGACCTCGCGGAAGTCGAAGTCGAGCAACGCGCCGTCATGGTCGATTGCCGACGTGCCGATGACGGCAAAATCCACCTTGAACTGGCGGATGAAGTCCACGGCGGCTTCACCGACAATGCCGCCATCCGAACCGCGCACCACGCCGCCGGCAATGACCACCTCAATGTCGGGATAAACCCGCAAATGGTTGGCGACATTGATATTATTGGTGATGACCATCAGGCCTTTACGGCCAAGCAACGCCTGACCGACCGCCTCGGTGGTGGTGCCGATATTGACAAAAAGCGAGGCATTGTCGGGAATGAGGCCGGCAGCAGCCTGACCGATCGCCTCCTTTTCACTCGCCGCGATCAAACGCCGGGCCTCATATTCCAAGTTCTGGATGCCCGAAGGATACAGCGCGCCGCCATGGATCCGGTTCAGCAGCCGCTGATCGCACAGATCGTTCAAATCCTTGCGGATGGTCTGTGGCGTCACACTGAAATGCGCGGCGAGATCATCCACGAGCACGCGGCCGTGGAGCTTGGCCATTTCGAGGATTTCAACGTGCCGCGGCGGAAGGAACATAGGATAGACTTTCGCTTTCGTTTTTCTGAATACTATACGAAAATGAAAATGAATGCATGTCAATTGGCAAATAAGCGAAGTTGGCAGGCAATTGTGATTTCCAATGGGCCAGATCACGCGGCAGCCATCGTCGCAGGTTGAAGATGCCCAGGGCTCGCGTCATATCCTCCCGCAAATATTCCGGCCGCGATGTCGGGAGTGTTCTTTCCCGTTCGTCCTTGCGATAATCTTCGGCACGCCGTGCCAGATCATAGGAGGACATGATGATGGAAAAAACCGGACCGACAACAATTTCGGCCAAGGCACACCGGGCGGGGTGGATTCTCAGCGGTCTTGTCATCCTGTTCCTGGTGTTTGACTTCAGCATCAAACTGGTGCCGCTCGATATCGTGCTCAAGTCGATGATCGAGCTGGGCTATCCGGACAGCGTCGGTATGGCGCGCGGGCTGGGGATTCTGCTCTTCGTCTGCACGGTGCTTTACGCCGTGCCACAGACGTCGATTCTGGGTGCTATTCTGCTGACCGGCTATCTCGGCGGCGCCATTGCAACCCAGCTTCGGATCGGCAATCCCCTGTTCAGCCATCTGCTGTTCGGCGTCTATCTCGGGCTTATGGCCTGGGGCGGGCTATACCTGCGTGATCCGCGCCTGCGTGCCTGCATACCGTTCCGGGCGGCGGATGGCCAGGTGTGAGCCAAGGCATCGATCCGGCCGCCGCCAAGGGCACGAAAACCGGCATTGAAATTTCCGCGCAATCTGCAAGGTTTGGCGCGGCAGGAAACCCGGGAGGACATGGACTTGGCCATCACATTCCGTATCGATCCTTTCCCGTCCAATGACGAGATGAATGCTCTGTGGGAATGGGCCTGGGATGATTTTGTCCGCAAGGACTTTTCCGTCATTCTGGCACGCAGCCTTGCCCATGTGGGGGCCTATGACGGGCAGCGGCTGATCGGGTTCGTCAACGTGGCATGGGATGGCGGTATACACGCCTTTCTCCTGGATACCTGCGTGCACCCCAAATTCCGGCGGCAGGGTATCGCCACGCGGCTGGTCAAAGAGGCGGAAAATCTGGCGCGCGATCGCGGCGCCTTCTGGCTGCATGTGGACTTCGAAGCCCGCCTCACCGGATTCTACCGGGCCTGCGGCTTCACGATGACGGGAGCCGGACTGATCAAGCTGCAGCCTTGATCTGGCGTATCGGGATTTTTCCGGATAGGGGATAGATGCCCTGGCTGCGCGCACTCACTGGTCAAACCGCGCAAGCCGGAATGGCGACAATCGCTCTTCCGGTCTCTCCGATACAATTTCCCGGCTCAACAGCAGACCAACGGCAGGCGCAAGCGTCACACCGGAATGCATCACGGCGAGGGAAAGGCCATCGAGATGTCCGACCGGCCCGACAATCGGGAAACCGTCGGCGGGGGTCGGCCGGTAGCCGATTGTAAAGAAATCCAGAGCCAGAGCAGCCACATCGTTGAGGCTTGCTTTCAGGCGGTCAAACAGCGCATCCGCCGTTGCCTGCTGATCGTCGCCCGGATCACTGCCGCCGAAATCGGCGCCCGCGATGATCCGGCCTTCCGCAGTCTGGCGCATATGCAGATCAGGGGTGATCACGATGCCGTTGAGCCGCTTTTCCAACGGTTTTGAATGAACGATCAGACCCGGCGGCGTCTCCATGGGCAGGGTCACCCCCGCTGTCTGTGCGAGGGTAGCGGCCCCCGCGCCTGCCGCGAGCACCACATGGTCGGCTTTCACCTCGCCGAACGATGTGGCGACGCCGGCAATGCGCCCGCCTTCCTGGACAAGCCGGGTAACGTTTGCACCAACCAGCAGCCGCGCGCCGCGCGTTTGCGCCCCGGCCAGCATGCGCTGCGCCGCGGCAACGGGCTCAACGGCGCCCTCTTCGGCAATGTGCACGGCGGCATCCGGCACCTGTGCCAGATAAGGCTCGCGCGCGGCTATGGCTTGCCGGTCGATGCGCCTCACTCCATAGCCCCACTGCCCATGCTGCGTGACGTAGGCTTCAAGCTCGTCCGGCGATAAATCCCAGCTGATGCCGCCGCACCAGTTCACCCCGATACCGGGCAGCTCATTGTGCAGGCGCTGCCAGCCCTCCATGGCATAACGGCGGAAACGGAAATAAAATTCGGGATTGCCCCAGCTGGCATTGATCCATGCGAAGGAGGCCGGTGTGGCGACCCCGCCGCCTTTTTCGGCAACCACCGTGACAGCCGCACCCTGCCGCGCCAGATGCCAGGCAATCGACGCGCCGATAATGCCGGCTCCGACCACGATCACATGTTTCTGTTTCGCCATGATTCATTCCTTTTGGAAAGGCCGGGACTCTCTGCACAGGGCAATGACAGCATCATTTCCGGACGAATGCCACCGCAAAGGCCGCAAATTTGTGATGGCGCACATCCGGTGATAGAAAGACCCGCATGATGAAGGGCCAGTTCAGGATAATGCGCTGTACAACCGCGGGGGTGGAAGCCGTCGCGGCGGCAACGCGGCACAGCTTTTCCCGGCACACGCATGAACAATATGGCATAGGCGTCATTCATCAGGGGGCGCAAAAGTCGCTCAGCGGCCGGGGAATGGTGGAGGCCGGCCCTGGCGACATGATCACCGTCAATCCCGGTGAAGTGCATGACGGCGCGCCCATCGGCGATGCCGGACGCTCATGGAAAATGCTCTATTTCGACCCGAACCTCATTGGTGCAATGACCGCTGATCTGCAGGAGCATGGCAAGGGACGGGACGAGTTTCCGCGGCCGGTCATTCAGGAGGTGCGGCTGGCAAACCAGTTCGAGCGGCTTTTCACCGCAATGACGGCCACCGGCATTGCCTCGGCCATCCGTCAGGAGGAATCGCTGCTGATGCTGCTTGCCGGCGTGTTTGGTGAACCGGGCGATCCCCAGCGGTTTCCGGCAATACCCCAAGCCATTCGCCGCGCCCGCGACCTGATCGACGATCAGCCGGCACGCGCGGTGACATTGGAGGACCTGTCACGGGAAAGCGGTTTGAGCCGCTTTCAGGTTGTTCGTGCCTTCGCCCGCGCCACTGGCATGACACCGCATGCCTATCTGGTGCAGCGGCGCATCGACCTCGCCCGCCGCATGATCGCCGGGGGATCGTCCCTGGCGGAAGCCGCCATCGCCAGCGGCTTTGCCGACCAGAGCCACATGACCCGCACCTTCATCCGCAAATATGGCCTGTCGCCCGGCGCCTATGCCGGCGCCATGAACTGAAGCCCTTCCTGCAATTTCGTTCAAGACGAATCCCGCCCGATCCGCTGTTGTGTGCCTTCCCAGGATGAAAAGGATTGCGCATGTCCAAGCAGCTTCAAGGTTATGTTTTTCTCGCACTCGCCATGGTTCTCGTCGGGAGCACCATCATTGCCAGCAAGGTGATTGCAGCGGGCTTGCCGCCCTTTACGGCCACAGCCCTGCGCTTTGCCGTCGCCTTCCCGATATTTCTGTTGCTGATGCGGCTGACACGAACCAGGTGGCCGCAGCTTGACCGCTCTGCCTGGATCCTTCTCGTCCTGCAGGCGGGTGCCGGCAGCGTCGGTTACACGACCCTGCTGATATCCGGCCTCAAACTGACCTCGGCGACGGATGCCGGTGTCATCATCGGGACGCTGCCGGTGGTTGCCGCAGCCATCGCCATTCTCATCCTCGGCGAACGGCCGCACCGCTTCACCCTTGTCGCCATCCTGCTGGCGACAGCGGGCGTCGTCAGCATCGCTTTTCGCCCCGGCGAAAGCGGCACACACTCCCTGCCGGGCAATGCGCTGATCTTTGCGGCTGTTGTCTGCGAAGGTCTGTTCATCCTCATCAACAAGCGCCTGAGGACGCCCATTCCGCCACTTGCCCTTTCGACGCTGATGACAGGCCTTGGATTGGCGGTGGCCACTGTGCCTGCCCTGTTCGAGATGCCATGGACGGGCAGCATGAGCATTGGATCGTTCTGGGCCGTCATTTACTACGCCATTGTTCCGACAGTTGGCGGCTTCCTGCTGTGGTACGCCGGTTCAGGCCGGGTGAGCGGGGCTGAAGCCTCGCTCTTTACCGCCCTGGCACCGGTTTCGGCGGTGATATTTGCCGTCATCTTCCTTGGAGAATCCGTCAGCCGGAACCAGATCATCGGCATAGCCTGCGTGCTTCTGGCCGTCGGCGGCCTCGGGCTGCAATCCCTGAAACCGGTCAAATCCGCCTGACCATTGCCGCCCGTTCGGACAGGACCGCCCTCATGCGGTTGCACCTTCTATGATTTCATAGCCGGTGTTGATGATGGTCTTTTCAGCCGGGCGTTCGCGGCTTTCCAGAAGCTTTTCGGCGGCGGTCTTGCCGATCAGGAAGCGCTTGGAAAGAATCGTCGATAACGGCAGCGGCAGAGCCTGTCCGATATCGAGGCCATTGAAGCCGAAAATGCCGAGCTGCTCCTTCGGCGTAATGCCCGCATGCATGCAATGGAAGATGCCGCCCATGGCCATGTCGTCATTGGGGAAGACGACCACATCAAGCCCCGGCGCTTTCCGGAGAATCGCCTCAAGCAGGTGGCGGCCAGCCAGGGTGGAGCTGCCCCCTTGCACGCGTTCTTCGGCAATCAGCAACAGGCCTGCCTCTTTCAAGGCTGCCCGCAGGCCATCATAACGGGCGCGGGCGCGATCATCGCTGGCAATAGTGTGGCCGGCATAGCCGAAACGGCGGTAGCCGCGCTGCACCAGATGTTTGCCGGTATCATAGCCGGCTTGCCAATGCGACATGCCGACCGCGATATCGACCGGGTCCCCGTCAATATCCATGAGTTCGGCGACGCGAAAACGCCCATGCTCCAAATGCCGCCGTGCGGTTGCAGTGTGGTGCAAGCCAGCCAGAATCACCGCCGCCGGCTGCCATGCAAGAAAAGACAGAAGAATGCGCTCTTCAATCACCGGATCATAGTCGGTGACGCCGATGACCGGCTGAAACGCCGTCTCGGTCAGGGCGGTATGGATACCGCGCAATACATCGGGAAAGACAATGTTGGACAGGGAGGGCAACAGCACGCTCATCAGCGTCGAACCCGAGGAGGCAAGGCTGCCTGCCGCCCGATTGGGAATGTAGCCAAGCTCGGCGATGGCGGCGAGGACCTTCGCCCGTGTCGCATCGGCAATCGGCCCCTTGTTGCGGACCACGCGAGAGGCGGTGATATCGCTCACACCGGCAAGCCGCGCCACGTCAGCCAAAGTCGGCGTGTCGGCATTCCGGTGCGCGTTGCGTTTGCGTGGCATGGCATGATCCCGATGGGATTGAGCAGAATAATGATAGCGCTACCATAAATCACTTGATGAATGCTAGTGAGTGTGCATAACTTTGTGTTAGCGCTGTCATAAAGCCCGCCAGGGCTGGCAGAATAAGACGTTCTGGGAGGATCGGTTCTTGAGTTCAGCGGCAGGTATTGCAGTGATTTGCCTTGGCCCGACGAGGCTTGGCATGGCCTTTTCGGCACTGTGTCATTGCGAACCCCGCATCTTTCCCCTCGCGCATCTCGTTTGAACAAAACGGGCGACCTGCCCGCATGACAAAGAGGTTGATTGCATATGCACGTACTGGTCATTGGCGCCGCCGGAATGGTGGGCCGCAAACTGCTGGACAGGATCGCGGCTGAAGAGGGTATCCTCGGCGGCGGCATCGACACGCTGACGCTGGTCGATGTCATCGAGCCGGCGGCGCCCCGCACCCTCGCCGCTATTTCCACCACGAAAGCGGCCGACCTTTCCGATCTCGGTGTTGCTGAAAAACTGATTGCCAGCCGCCCGGACCTGATCTTTCATCTCGCAGCCATTGTTTCCGGCGAAGCCGAAGCGGACTTCGAAAAGGGCTACAAGGTCAATCTGGACGGCACACGGTTCCTGTTTGAAGCGATCCGGCTGGAAAGCGCCAAAGCGCCTTATCGTCCGCGTGTGGTCTTCGCCTCGTCCATCGCCGTGTTCGGCACACCCTTTCCCGACAAGATCGGCGACGAATTCTTCACCACACCGCTCACCAGCTACGGCACCCAGAAGGCGATCTCCGAGTTGCTTTTGTCCGATTATAGCCGCCGCGGCTTTTTCGACGGCATTGGCATTCGCCTGCCGACCATCTGCATTCGCCCCGGCAAGCCGAACAAGGCCGCTTCGGGTTTCTTCTCCAATATCCTGCGCGAGCCGCTGGCGGGGCAGGAAGCTATTCTGCCCGTGGACGAGGCTGTCCGGCACTGGTTTGCCAGCCCGCGCTCGGCCGTCGGCTTTTTCGTACATGCAGCAACACTCGACCTGGAAAAGGTCGGGCCGCGCCGGAACCTGTCCATGCCCGGTCTTTCCGCTCTCGTCGGCGAAGAGATTGCGGCCCTGAAACGCGTGGCAGGCGAAAAGGCGGTCAAGCTGATCCGGCGTGAACCGGACCCGACCATCCAGAAAATCGTGGCGGGCTGGGCGACGGATTTCGACACGCGGCGCGCGGCCGCACTCGGGTTCAAGGCGGAGACCGTCTTTGACGACATCATCAAGGCGCATATCGAAGACGAACTGGGCGGAACGCTATGACCAATTATCAGGATTCAGGCAGAGGCAAGATCGCACTGGTGACCGGCGGCGGCACAGGCGTCGGCAAGGCAATTTCCACCGCATTGCTGGGTGTTGGCTGGACCGTCGTCATCACCGGCCGGCGCAAGGATGTGCTCGATGAAGCAGCGAGTGCGCTGGCGGCCGAAACCAAGGGAACGGTCAAGCCCATTGTCTCCGATGTCAGCGATCCCCAATCGGTCGCCGCACTGTTCGAAGCGGTCAAGGCGGCCTATGGACGGCTGGACCTGCTGATCAACAATGCCGGGATCAATGTGCCGAATGTCGCCATGGAAGAGGTGACGTTCGAGCAGTGGAACGCCATTGTCGGCGCCAATCTGACCGGCGCATTCCTGTGCACGCAGCAGGCGCTGAAACTGATGAAGGCGCAGACACCGCGTGGCGGCCGGATCATCAACAATGGCTCGATTTCCGCAACGACGCCGCGGCCGAATTCAGCGCCCTATACAGCAACGAAACACGCCATCACGGGCCTGACCAAGTCGACCGCGCTGGACGGACGGCCGTTCGACATTGCCTGCGGCCAGATCGATATCGGCAATGCCACCACCGAAATGACGTCGAAGATGGCGGGCGGCGTGCTGCAGGCCAACGGGGAGACGGCAAGCGAGCCAACCATACCGGCACATTATATCGGCGATGCGGTTGTCTACATGGCCGGACTGCCGCTTGAAGCCAATGTGTTGTCGCTGACGGTCATGGCGACGAAAATGCCGCTGGTCGGCCGGGGATAGTATTTTCGCGCGGTGTTTTGGGAGAAGCGCCGTTTGACATAATTCAGGGAGGAACAGGCATGGCATCCGTCGAATTCGCCAATGTCAGAAAATCATTCGGGACGCATCCGGTTATCAAAGGGGTTGATATCGAGATCGCCGATGGCGAGTTCGTCATTCTGGTCGGACCATCCGGCTGCGGCAAGTCCACGCTGCTGCGCATGCTGGCGGGGCTGGAGAATATTTCCGCCGGCGAGATCCGCATCGGCGGACAGGTGGTCAACGGTCTGGCACCAAAAGAGCGCGACATCGCCATGGTGTTCCAGAACTATGCGCTCTATCCGCACATGACCGTTGCCGACAACATGGCCTTCTCGCTGACGCTGAAAGGTGCCGCCAAGGCCGAGATCGACAAGCGCGTCAAACCGGCCGCGGAAATTCTGGGCCTCACCCACCTGCTCGACCGCTTTCCCCGGCAATTGTCCGGCGGCCAGCGCCAGCGCGTCGCCATGGGTCGCGCCATTGTCCGCGATCCGCAAGTGTTCCTGTTCGATGAGCCGCTTTCCAATCTCGATGCGAAACTGCGCGTCGCCATGCGCGCGGAAATCAAGGAGCTGCACCAGCGGCTGAAGACGACCACGGTCTATGTGACGCATGACCAGATCGAAGCCATGACCATGGCCGACAAGATCGTCGTCATGCATGACGGCATCGTCGAACAGATCGGCGCGCCGCTCGAACTCTATGACCAGCCGGCCAATCTGTTCGTCGCCAGCTTCATCGGTTCACCCGCCATGAACATGATCAAGGGCAGGCTTGATCCGAACGATGCGCTGAAATTCGTGACGGAAAAGGGCGTTGTCCTGCCGGTGGCCAAGGCGCCGGAAAGCGCCAGGGGACGCGCCCTGATCTATGGACTGAGGCCCGAGCACATGACGATTGCCGAGGGCGGCATTCCGGCAAACGTCGTGGTGATCGAACCCACCGGATCGGAAACCCAGATGATCATGCGCATCGGCGGTGACGATATTACCGGCGTGTTCCATCAGCGCATCAATGCCCGTCCGGGCGAGACGGTCGGCCTGTCGATCCACGCCGAGGCGACATATCTCTTCGATGCGGAGAGCGGCAAGCGCCTTGTCTGAAAACCACCAAGCGGCACCTGCCAGTCGGGGAGCGTGTGCCGGTCATATAAGCCCCCGGAAAGCATGGGCCGGAAGCGGGAGACGTTCCGGACATGCTTGTGAAACCCCAAGGAGGAGCATTCATGACCATCAACAGACGACATCTTCTCGGCGCTTCTGCCGGACTTGTGGCCGCTGCCGGGTTGAACCGGCTGGGCCTTACCCCGGCCTTTGCCCAGGCGGCCCCCGCCTACAAGCCGGAAGCGGGTGCAAAACTGCGCCTGCTGCGCTGGGTGCCGTTCGTGCCGGCGGAAGAAGCCGCATGGCTTGCCAATACCAAGAAGTTCAGCGACGCCACCGGCGTTGAAGTGCGCATCGACAAGGAAAGCTGGGAAGATGTGCGCCCGAAAGCTGCCGTTGCCGCCAATGTCGGTTCGGGCCCGGATATGGTGATGAGCTGGTTCGACGACCCGCATCAATATCCGGACAAGCTCGTCGATGTCACCGAGCTTGGCACCTATCTCGGCGGCGCCCATGGCGGCTGGTATCCGGGCCTCGAAGGCTATGCCAAGCGCGACGGCAAGTTCATCGCCCTGCCGCTCTGTGCCATCGGCAACGCCATCGTCTACCGCGACAGCCACATGAAGGCCGCCGGCTTCAGCGAATTCCCCAAGGACACGGCGGGTTTCCTCGAACTCTGCAAGGCCATGCACGCCAAGGGCACGCCCGCGGGCTTCCCGCACGGCAAGGCCGTCGGCGACGGCAACAATTACGCGCACTGGCTGCTGTGGAGCCATGGCGGCAAGATGGTCGATGAAAGCGGCAAGGTTGTCATCAACAGCCCGGAAACGCTGGCCTCGGTGAAATATGCGCAGGAACTCTACAAGACCTTCATCCCAGGCACGGAAAGCTGGCAGGACGTCAACAACAACCGCGCCTTCCTGGCCGGGCAGATATCGCTGACCGCCAATGGCGTGTCCGTCTATTATGCCGCGAAGAAAGACCCGGCGATGGCGGCCATTGCCGAAGACATGCGTTCGGTCAATCTGCCCATTGGTCCGGTCGGCCAGTCGGTCGAGCTGCACCAGGCATCCACCGTCTCCATCTTCAAGCACACGAAATATCCGGAAGCCGCCAAGGCCTATCTGCAGTTCATGTATCAGGCCGACAACATGAATGCGTGGATCGAAGGCGCCAGCGCCTATTGCTGCCAGCCGCTGAAGGAATATGCCGCCAATCCCGTGTGGACATCCAACCCTATCCACGCGGCCTATGCCAAGGCATCGGGCAGCCTGCGGCCGAACGGCTATGCCGGACCGCTCGGAACGGCATCGGCCGGCGTGATGGCCGACTATGTGCTGGTCGACATGTATGCCACCGCCGTGACAGGTCAGATGACGCCGGAAGACGCCATCGCCCAGGCGGAAAAACGCGCCAACCGTTACTACAACGTCTAGCCAAGGGGTGGAGACCGGCAGGATGACAAAGAGCGTGAATACAGGATGCTATGAAGGGAGTGATGTTCTTCACCCCCCTCTGTCCTGCCGGACATCTCCCCACAAAGGGGGGAGATCACATCGGCATCTGCACTTTTGCTTACATCGCCGTGGCTCAGAGCTGATTGAAACAGCTGTGAAAGCTGATCTCCCCCCTTGTGGGGGAGATGGGCGGCAGCCCAGAGGGGGGTATTCCTTATGACAGCAACAACAAAGCCACCTTCAGCCCTCGGCGCACTGACTCGGAACAACACGTTTCTGGGTTTCATGTTTCTGTTGCCGGCGGCGGTGTTTCTGCTGTGCTTCCTGACCTATCCGCTCGGCCTTGGGGTATGGCTCGGCTTTACCGATGCCAAGATCGGCCGCGACGGGACTTTCATCGGCCTGGAAAACTATCAGGCGCTGGCCAGCGATTCCGTTTTCTGGATGGCGGTCTACAATACGGTTCTCTACACATTCATCGCCTCGGTCCTGAAATTCGCCCTCGGCCTGTGGCTGGCGCTGATCCTCAATGAAAACCTGCCGTTCAAGTCGTTCTTCCGTGCCATTATCCTCTTGCCGTGGGTTGTTCCGACGGTGCTGTCGGCGCTGGCCTTCTGGTGGATTTACGATGCACAGTTCTCGATCATTTCCTGGTCGCTGATCAAGCTCGGCCTGATCGATACGCCCATCAATTTCCTCGGCGATCCCAACAATGCGCGCGCATCGGTCATCGCCGCCAATGTCTGGCGCGGCATTCCCTTCGTGGCCATTTCGCTGCTCGCCGGCCTGCCGACCATCCCGCAATCCTTGCATGAAGCCGCCTCGCTCGACGGTGCAACCGGCTGGCAGCGCTTCCGCTTCATCACCCTGCCCATGCTCACCCCCATCATTGCCGTGGTCATGACCTTTTCCGTGCTCTTCACCTTCACCGATTTCCAGCTGATCTACGTGCTGACCAAGGGCGGGCCGGTCAACGCCACCCATCTCATGGCCACGCTTTCATTCCAGCGGGGCATTCCGGGCGGGCAACTCGGTGAAGGCGCGGCCATTGCCGTCGCCATGATCCCGTTCCTCCTCGCCTCGATCCTGTTCTCATTCTTCGGCCTGCAGCGCCGGAAATGGCAGCAGGGCGGACAGGATTAAGGGGGAGAGACCATGAGCATTTCCGAACAGACCGCCACGCCGACACTCACCGACGACGCGCAGGGCATGAGCTATCTCAACCGGCTGCCGCGGCGCATCGTCGTGCTCTACCTGCCGCTGGCTGTTTTCATCATCGTGTTGCTGTTCCCGTTCTACTGGATGGCAATCACGGCGGTGAAGCCCAACTCGCAGTTGACGGACTACAACAATTACAGCCCGTTCTGGGTGGTCGGGCCGACACTCGACCATATCAAATATCTCCTGTTCGAGACCTCCTATCCGGGCTGGCTGTGGAACACGCTCGTTGTCTCGGTCTGCGCGACCGTTCTGTCGCTTGCAGCCTCGGTCTTTGCCGCCTACGCCATCGAGCGCATCCGCTTCAAGGGCTCGCGCTCGGTCGGGCTCCTGATCTTCCTTGCCTATCTCGTGCCGCCCTCGATCCTGTTCATTCCGCTGGCCGTGATCGTCTTCAAGTTCGGCATCTATGACAGCAAGCTGGCGCTGATCTTCACCTACCCGACCTTCCTCATTCCGTTCTGCACATGGCTGCTCATGGGCTACTTCCGTTCGATTCCGTTTGAGCTGGAAGAAAGTGCCCTCGTCGACGGCGCTTCGCGCTGGCAAATCCTCTTCAGGGTCATATTGCCGCTGGCGGTGCCCGGACTGATCTCTGCCGGCATTTTCGCCTTCACTTTGTCGTGGAATGAGTTCATCTATGCGCTGACCTTTATCCAGTCCTCGGAGAACAAGACTGTCCCGGTCGGTGTCCTGACGGAGCTGGTGCGAGGGGATGTTTTCGAGTGGGGTTCGCTGATGGCAGGGGCGCTGTTTGGCTCGCTGCCCGTCGTCATCCTCTACTCATTCTTTGTCGATTATTACGTGTCCTCGATGACCGGCGCGGTCAAAGAGTAATTGGGGTGTGCCCCCATCCAGGAGTTGCTTTCATGACCACCACCAAAACCCCGAAAAAGCTTCGCTCGCAGGAATGGTTCGACAATCCTGACAACCCGGGGATGACGGCGCTCTATCTCGAGCGTTATCTCAATTACGGCCTGACACGGGCGGAACTGCAGTCGGGCAAGCCGATCATCGGCATCGCCCAGACGGGCTCGGACCTTTCGCCCTGCAACCGCCATCACATCGAATTGGCCAAGCGGGTGCGCGACGGCATCATCGCGGCGGGCGGTATCCCGTTCGAGTTTCCGGTTCATCCCATTCAGGAAACCGGCAAGCGTCCCGGCGCAGCACTCGACCGCAACCTCGCCTATCTCGGGCTGGTGGAAGTCCTCTTCGGTTATCCGCTGGATGGCGTCGTGCTGACCATCGGCTGTGACAAGACCACGCCGGCCATGCTGATGGGCGCTGCCACGGTAAACATTCCCGCTATCGCCCTCTCCGTCGGACCGATGCTGAACGGCTGGCACCGCGGCGAGCGCACCGGTTCCGGCACCATCGTCTGGAAATCGCGTGAAAAGCTGACTTCAGGCGAAATCAACTACGACGAGTTCATGGACATCGTGGCGTCGTCGGCACCGTCCGTCGGCTATTGCAACACCATGGGCACCGCGACCACGATGAATTCGCTGGCCGAGGCACTCGGCATGGAACTGCCCGGCGGCGCGGCCATCCCGGCACCGTACCGTGAACGCGGCCAGATTGCCTATGACACCGGCAAGCGCATTGTCGACATGGTGCGCGAAGACCTGAAGCCCTCCGACATCATGACCCGCGCGGCCTTCGAGAATGCGATCGTCATCAACTCGGCCATCGGCGGGTCGACCAATGCGCCCATCCATCTGAATGCCATTGCCCGCCATCTCGATATCGCGCTCGACAATGATGACTGGCAGGCCATCGGTCATGATGTGCCGCTGCTGGTCAACCTGCAGCCTGCGGGGGAGTATCTGGGCGAAGATTACCACCGCGCGGGCGGCGTACCTGCCGTCGTGGCGGAACTGCTCAAGGCGAAGCGCCTGCCGCACCCCTCGGCGCTCACGGTTAACGGCAAGAGCATCGGCACCAATTGCGAGGGTGTCGAAAATCTCAACACCGACGTCATTCGCCCCTATGAGACACCGCTGAAGAAGAAGGCCGGCTTCATCAATCTCAAGGGCAACCTCTTCGACAGCGCCATCATGAAAACCAGCGTGATTTCCGACGAATTCCGCGAGCGCTATCTATCCGATCCGGAGGATCCGGAAGCATTCGAAGGCATTGCCGAAGTGTTCGAGGGCCCGGAAGACTACCATGCCCGGATCGACGATCCGAAGCTCGGCCTTGATGAAAACAGCATCCTGATCATGCGCGGAGCCGGACCAATCGGGTATCCCGGCGCGGCCGAAGTGGTCAACATGCAGCCCCCGGGCTATCTCTTGAAGAAAGGCATCCACGCGCTGCCATGCCTTGGGGACGGCCGCCAGTCCGGCACGTCAGGTTCGCCGTCCATCCTCAATGCCTCACCCGAGGCGGCCGTCAATGGCGGTCTGGCACTGGTGCGCTCCGGCGACCATCTGCGCATCGACCTGCGCAAAGGCACCGCCAACATCCTCATCGATGACGAGGAACTGCAGAAGCGCCGGGACGACCTTCTGGCAGCGGGCGGCTACAAATATCCGGCCAGCCAGACGCCATGGCAGGAAATCCAGCGCGGCATGGTCGATCAGCTGGCGCAGGGCATGGTCCTGAAACCGGCAGTCGATTTCCAGCGTATTGCCCAGACCAAGGGACTGCCGCGCGACAACCACTGAGGCCAACCGTTCGGGAGGGAACATGGCGAACACCATCAGGCGCTATGAGGGGCGGCATGCGGTCATTACCGGCGGTGCTTCCGGCATAGGCTACAGGACGGCGGAGCGGATCGTGTCGGAGGGCGGCACGGTCAGTCTCTGGGACGTGGATGCAGCACGGATCGAGGACGCAAAAGCCAGGCTCGGTGAGGGCGCGCTTGGGCTGGCGCTCGATGTTTCCGATCCGGCTCAGGTGGAAAAGGCGGCGCAGCACACCGCCGCCAGCGCCGGCAGGATCGATATCCTCATCTGTTCGGCCGGGATCACCGGGCCGAACGCCAAGGTGGCGGATTATCCGATCGATCAATGGAAGCGGGTATTCGATATCAACGTCAACGGCCTGTTCTACTGCAACCGCTTTGTCGTGCCGTTCATGCAGAAGAACGGCTATGGCCGCATCGTCAATGTTGCCTCCATTGCCGGCAAGGAGGGCAATCCCAATGCTTCAGCCTACAGCGCGTCGAAGGCGGCGGTGATCGGCCTGACCAAATCGCTCGGCAAGGAGCTGGTGCATGACGGCATCACCGTCAATGCCATTACCCCGGCCACCGTCGATACGCCGATCCTCCAGCAGCTCAAACCCGAATTCATCGACTACATGCTGTCGAAAATACCCATGCAGCGGTTTGGTACCGTCGATGAACTGGCATCCCTGATCAGCTGGATCGCCAGCGAGGAATGCTCGTTCACAACAGGTGCTGTTTTCGACATTTCCGGTGGCCGCGCCACCTATTGATCCCCTCCCAATCAGAAAGGTTACCCCATGAAACTCGTGCGTTACGGCCCCGCCGGTCAGGAAAAGCCGGGGCTTGTCGACAAGGATGGCAAGGTTCGCGATCTCTCCGCTCACGTCGGGGATATCGCCGGTGAAGCGATTTCGCCTGCGGGGCTGAAAAAGCTTGCCAGCATCGACCCGGCTTCACTGCCCGAGGTCACCGTCGACCGGTACGGCGCCTGTGTTGCGGGAACCGGCAAGTTCATCTGCATCGGCCTCAACTATTCCGACCATGCGGCGGAAACCGGCGCAACCGTGCCGCCGGAGCCGATCATCTTCATGAAGGCGACCTCGGCCATTGTGGGCCCGAACGACGATGTGGAAATTCCGCGCGGCTCGCTGAAGACAGACTGGGAAGTCGAGCTTGGCGTGGTTATCGGCAAGCACGCCAAATATGTCAGTGAGGACGAAGCACTCGATCATGTGGCGGGTTACTGCCTGATCAATGACGTGTCGGAACGGGCATTCCAGGCCGAGCGCCAGGGGCAGTGGACCAAGGGCAAGAGCTGCGACACATTCGGACCTACCGGCCCATGGCTGGTGACGAAAGATGAAGTGGCCGACCCGCAGAAGCTGAAAATGTGGCTGGAGGTCAATGGTCATCGCTATCAGAACGGCTCGACCGAAACGATGGTTTACGGCGTCAAATATCTCGTTTCGTACCTGTCGCAATTCATGAGCCTGCATCCCGGCGACATCATCTCGACCGGCACGCCGCCCGGCGTCGGCCTTGGCCAGAAACCGAATATCTTCCTGAAGGCCGGAGATGTCATGACACTGGGCATTGAGGGGTTGGGCGTGCAAAAGCAGACGGTCGTTCAGGGCTGACAAGCAGCCGGTTTTCCTTACTATGAGAATCACCGCACCCGATGACGGTGCGGTTCCATGGGCGTTGCGCAGCGTCCGAACGGTACTGGGAGGTCCATTCATGAGCATCGCAACGTCATCCGCCCATCCGCCGCAAAAGGCACCGGCGGGCGCCAGCAAGGTCCGCTACATCATTCTTGCCATGTGCTTTCTTGGCATAACGATGAACTATCTCGACCGGGCCAATCTGAGCGTGGCACTGCCCTATATCGATGCCGAGCTCAATCTCCAGCTGACCAATGCGGAAAAGGGTCTGATCCTCGGCGCCTTCTTCTGGGCCTATGACGGCATGATGCTCATTGCCGGCTGGTTCACCGACAAGGTCGGATCACGCCGGTCATTCACCATCGCCGCGGTCTGGTGGTCGGCCTTCACCGCGCTGACGCCGCTGGCCACCAGTTTCTGGGGATTTTTTGCCGTGCGCTTTGCCCTCGGCGCCGGGGAAGCCCCCGCCTATCCCAGCGCGACCAAGGCAGCCTCCCGCTGGTTCCCGAAGAGCGAGCGCGCCTTCGCCACGGCGGTAATCGATTCCGGTTCGCGTGTCGGTACCGTGCTGGCCTTGCCGATCGTTACGGGCATTATCGCCCTGACCACCTGGCACTATTCCTTTGCCATCCTCGGCGCGCTCGGCCTTGTCTGGGCCTTCTTCTGGTATGTCATGTACCGCGATCCGGCCGAACACACCGGCGCCAATGACCTTGAGCGCCAGTACATCACCGACAATGGCGGGCGCACCGATGCAACCGACGATGCGGAAGCCGTCAAGATTCGCTGGATCGACCTTTTCCGCTACCGCACCATCTGGGGCATGATGATCGGATTTTTCTGCCTGAATTTCGTCATCTATTTCTTCCTCACCTGGTTTCCGGACTACCTGAAGAATGCACGTGGCCTCAACCTGGCGGAACTTGGAACATTCGGCATGATTCCGGGCCTGACCGCGGTGGTCGCCGCATGGAGCGCAGGCGCCTGGGCGGACCGGGCGATCCGCGGCGGTGCCGATGTCACGGCCATTCGCAAGCTCATCATGGTCGGAGGTCTGCTGGGCGGCGCAGCCATTCTCCCGGCAGCACTGGTGTCATCGCTTTACATGGCACTCATCTTCCTGGCGATTTCCTACAGCAGCCTCGCCGTAGCCGCCACGGCCATCTGGTCGCTGCCCGCTGATGTAGCGCCCAGTTCCCATCACGTCGCATCGATCGGCGGTATCCAGAATTTTGCCTCGAACATTGCCGGCATTATCAGCCCGTTCCTGTTCGGCGCGCTGCTTGACCGCTTCCATGGCAACTATACGCCCTCATTCGCCATGGCAGCCTTCATGGCGCTGGTCGGCGCTTTCACCTATGCCTTTGTGGTCGGCCGCGCCGAACCGTTGCCCGTGCTCCCGCCAAGAACCTAAGACGGAGAAGGACGTCCTCCTCCGTTCCTGCAGCGCCGGTCAGTAATCGCGTTCGAAGAACACACCGGCGCCGGAATCACCATCGCTGCCGACGGAGCCCTTGGCCTTGAGCTGCGGCGTCACGTCGAGGTTGATCGTGCCCTTGGTCTTGCCGGCAGCACCCGCTTCCACGCCAAGATAGACATTGTCGCGGATATAGCGCCCGGCCTTGACGCCGGCATTGCCTTCACTGTCGGTGGTCACATCGAGATCATCAAGGCCGGTGCCCTTGCGCAGGCTGTCGAGCAGGGATGAATTCGATCCGCCGGCCAGCTCGGCCGCAGCGGCAGCCAGCCGCGCAATCTGCAGCGGCGACAATTCACTGATAGAGCGATTGAAGATCAGGCGGGCCAGCACCTCGTCCTGTGGCAATTCCGGCTGCGACGAGAAGGCGATCTGCAGATTGGATACCCGTCCCTTGACCGTGACATTGACGGTGATGTCGCTGCTCTGGGTGCTGGCCACGAAGTTGAGTTCCGGATTGAGGTCCCCGACCAGCGTGACCTGGCCTTCGGTGAAGGTGATACGCTGCCCGAGAATTTCCAGACGTCCGCGCACCAGGTCGAACGCACCGACCGGCTGGATATCGGTTGCGGGGCCGGTCAGCCGCACCGAGCCGCCGATTTCCGTATCCAGCCCACGGCCGCGCACGAAGATCTTGTTGGGCGCCGTCACATTGATATCGAGCCGCACCACACTCGGCCGCGCGGTGGGTGTTGCCGTGGCGGGCTGATCGGCCTTGGCACGCTTCAATGTCTTGGCCACGGCCTTCGGCGTCTTCTTGTGCTTGACGTCGATGACCGCCGATGAACCGCCAAAACTTTCGGGAACGCTGATTTCCGCACGGTCGACATTGATATTGCCGGAAATCACGGGATCACGCGTCAAGGGGCCGTTGATGCCGAGCGCGCCGGTCAGCGTGGCAACGACAAGATTGCCGTCGGCATAGCGGGCCTTATCGAGCTTGATCTGGATGTTGGCGGGGAAATTGGCCGCTGCATCGGTGGAGACGGTGCCGGTGGCGCTGACAGTGC
Source organism: Phyllobacterium sp. 22229 (assembly GCF_052056495.1). Taxonomy (NCBI): domain Bacteria; kingdom Pseudomonadati; phylum Pseudomonadota; class Alphaproteobacteria; order Hyphomicrobiales; family Phyllobacteriaceae; genus Phyllobacterium; species Phyllobacterium sp. 22229. The sequence continues at coordinate 260,003 of NZ_JBQEPA010000006.1, read as the reverse complement.
CGCCGGTGGAAAGCCCGGCATTGAGCGTGCGGATGGTTACGGTCTGTCCTTCCATGCTGCCGAGCAGCGTAATGCGCTGCAGCCGCAGATTGGTTTCGGGATCCACCACTTCGGCGCCATTGGCCGAGAACATGCCGCGGATGAGCGGCTGCTGGAAGCTGCCGGAGACGGATGCGGTGACATCAATATTGCCCTTCGCCTGCGTGCCGCGATCGGCAAGGAAGCGGTTGGCGAGGGCCAACGGGATATTGCCGGTTACATTGATGCCTAGCCCGTTTCCGGAAACCGGCACATTGCCATTGGCCGACACGGTGAAGCCCTGAGGCCCGTCAGCCTTGGCCGAGGTCAGGGTCAGCGTATCATTGGCAAAGCGGCCCGCAGCGGTCAGCTGCAACGGCGACAGACCGGCGTCCTGCAAAGGCTTGGCGGACAGGCCCGACCCCTTCAGGTCAAACTCCGCATTGGGCTTCTGCAATGTACCGGTAATGCGGCCCCTGCCGGTGACATTGCCCGCAAGGTTCTGGTCCTTGACCACGCCATTCAGGGCGCGCAGCGGCAGGTTGCCGAGCGTCAGATCGACGGCAAGCTGTCCCGGCGTCAGCGGAACCGAACCTTTGGCCGATGCATCGAGCCCATTGGCGCCGGTCAGGCGCGCATCGACATTGAGCTGATCCGTGGTCGAGGTGCCCTTGGCGTCCAGATTGAGACCATCCAGTCCGGCCTTTTTCAGCATGGCGGCCGTGATCGCACGGGCCTGTACATTGAAGTTCACGTCAGGCTTGTCGCGCGTGCCGCCGATTTTTGCCGTGCCGTTGATTTCGCCGCCCAGTCCCAGATCGGGCTTGACCGCATTGGCAACATCGAGCGGCAGCTTCTCGATGGCAACGGCGAGGTCCAGCTTTTCAGCGACATCGCCGCGAATCGTGACCTTGCCCTTGCCGATATCGAGAATGATATCGCCGAAGGAAACATTGCTGCCGGCGACATTGATGGCGGCTGGCTGAACCAGCCGGGCGGCAAGCGCGCCACGGGTCAGGTCCGCATTGGCGAGCGACAGGAGAAAACCCTTGTCCGTCGGTTCGAGCGAACCGCCAACGGATGTCTTCGCACCATTTTTCAGCGCGGCGTTCAGCTTGAAATCGGTGGTCTTGCCCTGTTGCGCCGCCTGGGCATCGAGGGTCGAGATATCGACACCACCGGCCGAAACCGTGGTGGCCGTGATCGTGCCATTGGCGGACGGAACCTTGAAGATGTTCTGGGCGGCCAGCGCAACCGCCGCTTTGCCGACGGTGACATTGCTGGCCTTCAACCCGTCAATATCGCCTTTGATGTCGATGTTCTGGCTCTCGTCATCATGGTTCAACGCAATGGCGGCATTCGCCTTGCCGGTTGCCTCCAAGAGGAACAGGGCTGCCGCCGTCGACACGTCGCTGGAAGCCAGCGTCAGGTTGCCTTGAAGCAGTCCCTTCTTGTCCTGGGTGACGTCACCGCGCAGCCGTGTGCCGCCGGCAATGAACTGGACATTGCTCAGGCGTTTTTCATCCTTGTGCAGGGCCAGTTCCGTGGCAAGATCCGCCCGCACGCCATCGAGGAACGCCAGGCCGGATACCTTGCCATCCAGCGCATCCTTGAGCAGAAGCCCATTGAAGGAGAACGCGCCTTCGCTGAGCTTGCGCCCGGAGAGCTTGCCATCCGGCACACCGGCATTGAAGGCGAGAGCGATGATGCCGTCACTGCCGCGCGCGCTGCCCTTGACCTTGAGCGCCCCGCTGGTCTTTTCCGACAGAAGCGCGAGGTTGGTGAGATCGAGACCGAAGTCGAAATTGGCGGCGCCCGTGGCAAAGGTGCCATTGGCCGTGACCAGCGTCTGCGGGTTTTCAACCCGGAAATTTCTGGCGCTGAGGCCCGCTTCGCCGCGTGCAAGGCCGCCGGTGATGCGCGTTTCGCCCTCGAGCACGCGATCCGCCGCATCAATGCCGAGCTTCATGCCGGTTGCATGGCCGTCCAGCATCAGATTGAAGCCGCCCGTCAGCGCTTCGACAGCACCATTGGCTTTCAGATCAAGCGAACCGGCGAGATCGCGTCCGGTGAGTTCCGAAAACGGTGCGATGCTCGATGCCTTGACCAGGATGTCGCCATTATAAATGAACTTGTCGATGGTGCCCGCCAGCGACGTGCTGAAGCCATTGGCGGCAACCAGCGCCTGTTTGAGATTGACCGGCGTACCGGCCTTCCAATTGCCGTTGATCTTCAGCTGGATCAGGTCGCCCAGCGCCTTGGCGATATCGGCGCGCTTGGCCGTGATGCCCGACACATCGCCGTTCACATCATAGCTCAGGGAACGGGCGGCCGGATTGTCGAGATTTTCCGCCAGACCTTTGGCAACAAGATTGACCGATTTGGCGGCCAGACTGTTGGTGGTGAGGTTCGTGACATCGAGCGTGCTCGACCAGTCATTGCCGGCACTCGTCCCGAAGGCAACCGCCAGCACCGCCTTGTCGACGGTTGTCTGGCCGCCTGCAACCGGCAAAATGACCTTCTTGCCACTAGGATCGGCAATCGAGGCATTCACCTTCAAGCGGCGCAAAAACCCATCGTTGGTTGTATCGGCCGTCGCATCGACCGCAAGGGCAGCGCTCTTGATGTTCAACCGGTCAAGTGAAACACCACCGGCATCGCGCACCACGCCATTGACCACGAGCGCCGTATCGTTGCCGAAGAAATCACGGAAGAGCGGCGGAACCAGCATGGCGATCGCGCCATCGACGGTTGTCTTGAACGCAAGCCCCTCACCCTGACGGTTGATCTGCGTGCTGCCGGTGAGAACACGCTTGCCCGCGGCGTCGAGTGTCAGCTGCAAGGCAATGTCGCTGAGCGGACCCGATCCCTTCAAGGCAAGTGCAACCGGCGGCCTGCCTTCGATATTGAGAAGATTGGCGGCAATACCGTTCTGCGGTTCATTGAGCGACAGATCCAGATCAAGCTTCTGGCTTTCCTTGGCATAGGCCGCCTTGATCGCAAAGGTACCGCCCGGGCCATCGAGACGCTGCACCTTGAGGTTCGAATCCAGCGAGCCGCCATCGAGTGTCAGGCTGCCGGCCAGAGAGATTTCCGACTTCAATCCGAAAATGCTGTCGCCGAAGGCAATGCGTCCCACCTGCAAATTCTGCAGGATGACCGCAAGCGGCAATTCCGGCAGGCTGAATCCTTTAGCCTCGGGGGAAGGCAGGCTGCTGGTGTCCGGCAACGGCTTGCGGATGACATCGATGCGTTCGGCGCCGAGGCTGTTGATATCCAGCCGCCCGCGCAGCAGCGCCAGACGGCTCCAGACAATTTTCGCGTTGGTAATGCGCAGCCAGATTCCTTCACGGTCGGCAATGGTGATGCTGCCGATATTGGCTTCCGACGACAGGACGCCCTGAATGTCAGAAATGGAAATCTGGCGATTGGGCGTCGACAGCTGTTCCTCGACAAAGCTGAGGAAATAGGACTTCTCCGCCTCGGCGCTATCCTGCGCCAGGGCCGGTGCTGCAAAGAGCAGAAGGAATATGACTGCGAAAATCCGGATCAAAACGCCTGTCCTATACCAACATAGAAAGCAAAACTGGGGTCATTGGTCTGCCGGTCGAGCGGCATCGCCACGTCGAGACGGATGGGGCCGAGGCCCGTATTGTAACGGATGCCGGCGCCAACGCCGACACGCAACTGCTGGGCAAAATCAGGAAAAGACTCTTCGCCCACATAGCCCGCATCGACAAAGCCGACGGCACCGATAGTGTTTGTGATCTTGGCGCGCGCCTCCACGGATCCTTCGACCAGCGACCGCCCGCCGATCACATAGCTTGTGCCATTGCGCTCGACATTGACGCCGATGTTGCGGTAGGCGTAACCGCGCACCGAACCGCCGCCACCGGCAAAAAACAGCTGGTCCGAAGGCAGCTCGGCAATTTCTGCGCCGACAATTGTGCCAAGTTTCAGGCGGCTGGCGAGCACGAAGCGGTCGTCCTTGCCGAAGCCGAAATAGGTGCGGCCCTCCGCCGTGAACTTGGTGGCGAAATTGCCATGCTCGATCTCGTAGAACGGCGCCAGCAATCCTTCCAGGAAGTAGCCGCGCGCCGGATCGACCTTGCTGTTGCGGCTGTCATAGGTGAGGCCACCCAGCAGACCGACGGTGAGAAAATCGCGCGTGCCGAAGAAATCGTCCTTGAACTGCGATTTGGAAACATTGGCCGTCAGTTTGCCCGAGAGTTCGTCGGAGAAAATCTGGGTGAACCCGGCATCCGCTGTAATCGATGTCTGCGTATAGGCATCGAGCACCTTGCGCTCGCCAATCAGCGAGGCGATGAAATCGGTATCAGGCGTATAGACGCCAGGCTTGGTGAAACTTGCACCCAGCAGATAGCTGTATTCCGAGGGATCGTAGGACTGGCTGCCGATGCCGCCGATCTTCGCGTCGATGCGCAGGCGTTCCGCCCGGCCGAAAAGGTTGCGGTGCAGCCAGTAGGTCTCAAGGCCGAGACCGTCCAGTGTCGAATAGCTGCCACCGACGCCGAAACGGCGCAATTTCTGCTCCTGCACCGCCACCGTGATCGGCAGCAGGCCGTCGCTGCCAATGGCATCGCCCTCCTCGATCCGCGCGGAGCGGAAGACCTCGAGGCGCGACAGCCGTTTCTTGGCCCTTTCGATTTCGTCGGGATCATATTCCTGTCCCGGCTGCAGGCCGGTGATGAACGCCACGAATTCCGGGTCCATGCGCTCGGTACCCTTGACCTGCACCGGCCCGAAACCGGCCTTGGCGCCGGGGTCGGCATCGATGGTCGCATCAACCCGGTTGTTCTCGTGGTCGGCGACGACTTCCCGGCTGACAATCCTGGCCTTGGGGTGCCCCTGCTGGCGCCAGGCATCGACCACCAGCCGTTCGGCCTTGACGATGGCTGTCGAGCGGGCAATCTCGCCGGCGACGTAGCCCTGCTTTTCCGGGCTTTCGACAAAGTCTTTCGGATCAAGTGTCGGCGGCGCCATGTTCTTGACCCGGGCCGAGGCGAACAAGAATTGCGATCCGGGATCGACCGAAATGACCACCTTGGCCGGCTTGGACAGCACCGCATCCGGCGCAATATCGCTCGCCTCCTTGCCGTCGACGAGAATGCTGATGGTGCCGCCATAGCGGCCATCGGCATAGAGTGCGCCAAGTATGCGGCGGTAGTCTCCGCGCGCCTTGGCAAGCAGTCCCGCCGCACCGGATGCAGGCTTGTCCTTGTCGGCAAACAGGCTCGATGCGCCCTCTACAAGGGTCTTGGCTTCGTCGCTCGTCGAAGCAGCGGTTTCAACCGTGTATCTCTGCGGATCAGCGATGACCGAATCAGCATCGTCTTCCTTCTTGGCACCCCAGAGATGAACGCCGAAAAGATCAAAGGCCTGGGCAGGCGAGACAAAGGCTGTAAGGGCCAGCAATGCGGCACCGAAACAACTGGCCTGTGGGCGCTTCAAGTCCATCAACCAGCAAATTCCCTACACATCAATAAACACAAGGATACACCGCAGGAAACGTGCGCACGCCGCCTGCAATTGATAAAATTCGCCCTTCGAGCTTAAGAAAACGATAACATGCCGGGAAAAGCTGGCCAACCCGCAATGGTGCCCGACCGGTCATACAACCTGGCATGAGTGGCCATATCGCCACAAAACCGCGATACAAGCGCATTCAAGGGCCCAATCACTTTTTATGTGGCACGTGCAATAGTTTGCCACAAAACCGCTTGAAGGCAGAAGAAGCGCCTGATTCGGCAGACGCTCTTCTTGCTCGCAATCCAGTTTATTCGGCAGCGGCGAGCCAGCCGCCCTGCGGGCCAGCATCGGCGGGCATGGCGGCGCTGATATGCCCGGCGATGATTTCAGCCGTGGCAGCAGAAAGCGTCCAGCCGAGATGACCATGGCCGGTGTTGTAGAACACGCCGGACCGCTTGCCCGCGCCGACGCGCGGCAGCATGTTCGGCATCATCGGGCGCAGGCCGGCCCACGGCACCACATTGGACGTATCCATGCCGGGGAACAGGTCGCGGCTCCAATCGACCAGCGGCTTGACCCGGTCATGGCGAATGTCGCGGTTCTCGCCATTGTATTCGGCCGTACCGGCCACGCGCAGGCGCCCCGCCCCAAGGCGGCTGGTGACGATCTTGGCGTCGTCGTCGAGCAGGCTGACCCAGGGGGCCGATTTCTGGCTCGCGGCGTCATCCAGATTGACGGTGATGGAGTAGCCCTTGACCGGATAGATGTTGACGCGATCGCCCAGCTGGGCGGCAAATTTGCGGCTGGCAATACCGGCGCAGATGACGATGGCGTCAAAGCGTTCGGTCTCCGTCCCGGCATCGGCAGCGGACGCCTTGTTCCATGCGACCACGACGCCGCCGGTGCCATGCTTCAATTCGGCGACATCGGCATCGCCGACGAAGCGCACGCCATGACGGATGGCGGCGGCGGCAAGCCCGCGGGTGAATTTGTGAATGTCGCCCGTCGAATCGGATGGCGTGAAGAAACCGCCATAGAAGGAACCGTTCAGGGCGGGTTCAATGCTGCGGATTTCTTCATTGGTAACGGCCCGACGGTCAAGCCCCCCGGCTTCCAGCAGCCTGTTGACCTTGATGGCGTGATCATAGCCGTATTTCGAACGGTAAATGTGCAGGATCCCGCGCTTTTCCAGGTCGAAATCGATCTTTTCCTCCGCAGCGATTTCAAACATGCGCTTGCGTGCTTCAATGGCGAGCCTGGTGGTGGCGATGGTGTTTTCTTCGTAATGCGGGATGTTCATGACGAATTCCGCCATCCAGGAATATTTATGCCAGGAGGGTTTCGGGTTCATCAGCAGCGGCGCGTCCTTGCGCAGCATCCATTTCATGCCCTTGAGCACTGTCGACCAGCTGTTCCACACTTCCGCATTGGATGCGGAGAGCTGACCGCCATTGGCGAAGGATGTTTCCATGGCCGCATAGCGATTGCGGTCGAACACGGTGACGCAATAGCCCTGGCGGGCAAGCGCATAGGCGGTTGTCACGCCGGTGATACCGGCGCCGATAATGGCGATATGGGTCATGATGCAGCGGTCCTCAGACAACACATGGTTTCAGTTTCGCCGTTGGCAACGGCACGAAACCCCATCTGTCACGGAACCTGAGAGCTTGGCCCTTCGCGCGCCCGCCGGATGTTTATCATCCGTGTCGTCGGCGCCTTTTTCCGGTCATGCAACCGGGCAGGGCTTTCTCCTTCGGTGGGCACATCTCTTGCGAGTTATGCCTCTCTCCAGATGTTCTAGACTATTCTGGTCCTTTTGCCTGAGAGTTTCCGGGGCGGTTGCTCCATCGGCGCCGGTTTTACCGGTCTCTCCCAGATAGTCTGTGCGAACGCGGGATATATATCGCAGTTGCGAGACGAGAACAACTGGCTAAGAAGCGCCGCAGCAATTATGCTGACTGAAAATCGCCCAGCCTTCCGGAGGAATTTATGAAGCCTGTCTTTCTGCAACTGCAATGCGCACCCGGCAAGACGTACGAAGTTGCAAAAACCCTGTTCGAGCGTGAAATCGTCTCCGAACTCTATTCGACCAGCGGCGAATTTGACCTTCTGGCCAAGATCTACATTCCGGAAGATCAGGATATCGGCAAATTCATCAACACCAACGTGCTCGATATATCAGGCATTGCGCGATCGCTGACAACGCTGACCTTCACCGCGTTCTGACAGGCGCTCGGCGGGGCGAGACATTACGTCCCGTTTCATGCGCCCGGCATCTGCCTTATGTAATCAATGCAATGAATCACGCCCCTTCAAGGCAATAAAATTCCATTCTTTTGCCATGGGAGCACTTTTTCTGTAAGAGATGCTCCCTCGCCCGTCATCAGCAGGATTTTCGACAATGCCTCCTTATCGTTCACGCACAACCACACATGGCCGCAACATGGCAGGCGCCCGCGGGCTCTGGCGCGCCACCGGCATGAAAGACGAGGATTTCGGCAAGCCGATCATCGCCGTGGTGAACTCGTTCACCCAGTTCGTGCCCGGCCACGTGCACCTGAAGGATCTCGGCCAGCTCGTGGCGCGCGAAATCGAAAGCGCAGGCGGCGTCGCCAAGGAATTCAATACCATCGCTGTCGATGACGGCATCGCGATGGGGCATGACGGCATGCTCTATTCCCTGCCGTCGCGCGAAATCATCGCCGACAGCGTCGAATACATGGTCAATGCGCATTGCGCCGACGCCATGGTCTGCATTTCCAATTGCGACAAGATCACGCCCGGCATGCTGATGGCGGCGCTGCGCCTCAACATCCCCGTCGTTTTCGTCTCCGGCGGGCCCATGGAGGCGGGCAAAGTTATCTGGGAAGACAAGGAAAAGAAGCTCGATCTGGTCGATGCCATGGTTGCAGCCGCCGACGACCGCATTTCCGACGAGGAAGTGAAGGCCATCGAGCGCTCGGCCTGCCCGACATGCGGCTCCTGCTCCGGCATGTTCACCGCCAATTCGATGAACTGCCTGACCGAGGCGCTCGGCCTTTCCCTGCCGGGCAATGGTTCGACGCTCGCCACCCATGCGGACCGCCGCCGCCTCTTTGTCGAGGCCGGTCATCTCGTGGTCGACCTCGCCCGCCGCTATTACGAGCAGGACGATGAAACCGTCCTGCCGCGCTCCATCGCCTCCTTTGCCGCGTTCGAGAATGCCATGACCCTCGATATCGCCATGGGCGGCTCGACCAATACGGTGCTGCACCTGCTGGCCGCCGCGCATGAAGCCGAAGTCGATTTCACCATGAGCGATATCGACCGCCTGTCGCGCCGCGTGCCCGTGCTGTGCAAGGTGGCGCCGGCTGTTGCCAATGTGCACATGGAAGATGTGCACCATGCTGGCGGCATCATGGGCATTCTCGGCGAACTCGACCGCGCCGGGCTGCTCGACACATCGGTCTATTCGGTGCATGCCGCCAATCTCGGCGCTGCTCTTGACCGCTGGGACGTGGTGCGCACCAAGAACAAGTCGGTGCATGATTTCTTCATGGCCGCACCGGGCGGCGTGCCGACGCAGATCGCGTTCAGTCAGGACCGCCGCTTTGCCGATGTCGATCTCGACCGCGAAAAGGGTGTCATCCGCAATGTTGAACACGCCTATTCGAGAGATGGCGGCCTCGCCGTGCTCTACGGCAATCTGGCGGAAGACGGCTGCATCGTCAAAACCGCCGGTGTTGATGATTCCATCCTGAAATTCTCCGGTCCCGCCCGCATTTTCGAAAGCCAGGACAGTGCTGTTCTCGGCATTCTCAATGGCGGCATCAAACCGGGCGATATCGTGCTGATCCGCTACGAAGGCCCGCGCGGCGGACCGGGCATGCAGGAAATGCTCTATCCCACCAGCTATTTGAAGTCCAAGGGCCTCGGCAAGGCCTGTGCGCTGATCACCGATGGCCGCTTCTCCGGCGGTTCGTCCGGCCTTTCCATCGGCCATGTTTCACCGGAAGCTGCGGAAGGCGGCCTGATCGGTCTCGTCGAGGATGGCGACATCATCGATATCGATATCCCGAACCGCGGGATTCATCTGGCTGTTGACGATGCCGTCCTGGCAGAGCGCCGCGCAAAGATGGAAGCAAAGGGCACCGCCGCGTGGAAGCCCGAGGAAAAGCGCAAGCGCAAGGTCACGACGGCGCTGCGCGCTTACGGCGCCATGGCGACCAGTGCCGCCAGGGGTGCCGTGCGCCAGATTCCGGACGACTGGAACTAACCAGGGTTCAAGGAACACCTACTGGAAGCGGGCTTCCAGTAGGTCGATATCCCGCACCATTTTCGTGGCAATGGTGCTTTCGAGCCGCCGCGCCCGCACCAGGCGGTGAATTTCCTGCCGTTCCGCCCGAAGCGCGGTGATGCGCAGCAGCTTCTCGATCTCCTCGCTCCGCGCCACTTCTTCGCGCTCTTCACCGAGCTGCATGCGCCCGTCGATACGCTTGCGGTAGAGCTCCATGATGTGGTTGGCGACATCCGTATAGATGTCGGCATCGGCACGGCCCGATGCCAGACTGTGCTGGGCCCGCTCGATCGCCATGATTGCGGCTTCCGCCGCAGCGATACGGGCATAATCCTCTTCGCGCTGATTTGAATCCTCGATGGGCAGATCGATATTGCGCAACAGGCGCGGCAGGCTGATGCTGGCCATGATCAGCGACAGGATGATCACGCCGGTGGCGAGAAAAATGACGAGATCGCGGGCCGGAAACAGCGAGCCGTCATAGAGAAACAACGGCAGTGTCAGGATACCCGCAAGGGTGATGGCGCCGCGAACGCCGGCAAACGACATGGCGGCAATCAGCTGCCAGCTCGGCTTGACCACAGCCTCGCCCTGCCTGCGGCGCTGCGCCATGGTTACGCGCCATGACGCCCAGACCCAGAGAAAGCGCAAGGCAGCCAGGGCGGCATAGATGACCACCACATAGACCAGAAGCCACCAGGGGCTCGTCTCGCCGTGCCGCACGTTCGCGACGGCACCGGAAAAAATACCCGGCAGCTGCTCGCCGAGCAGAACGAAGATGGCGCCATTGGCGGCAAACTGCGCCGTATCCCACACCGCCGTGCGGCGCACGCGGGTCAGCGCCATGGACTGGGCCGTGTTCTCGGCATAGCTCATGGTGATACCGGCCGCGACAGCAGCAAGGATGCCCGACGCATGCACATGTTCGGCCAGGAGGTAAGCGCCGAAGGGAATAAGCAGGCTGATGAGAATCTGCGAGCCGCTTTCCTCGCCGAGCTTGCGGGCAAGAAAAGCCTTGCCGCGCGTGACCCCGATGGTGACACCGATACCGATGGCAATGCCCGCAAAAGCAAGCCAGAGGAAGGTAAAGAACGCCTCGGTGATCGAGAAGCTGCCGGTCAGCATCGCGGCAACGGCAAAGCGCATGCACACGAGGCCCGACGCATCGTTGAGCAGGGATTCGCCCTCGAGGATATGCATCATGCGTGAGGGAATGGGCACGCGCGCCGCAATGGCGGAAACGGCGATCGGATCGGTCGGCGAGACGATGGCCGCCAGCGCGAAAGCCACCGGCAGAGGCACGGAAGGGATCATCCAATGCACGAAAAAGCCGACGCCGACCACCGTGAAGATGACAAGGCCGAGCGCCATTTCCAGGATGATGCCCTTGTCCCGGAAGAGACCTTCCTTGGGGATGCGCCAGCCATCGAGAAACAACAGCGGCGGCAGGAACAGCAGAAAGAAAATATTGGGATCAAGTTGTACGCGGATGCTGGTGACCGAGGCAATCGCCGCGCCAAGACCGATCTGCACCAGCGGCAGCGGTATGGCCAGAGGCAGCACGCGCACGATGGAGTCACTGACCACGACGGCCAGAAGCATCAGCAGGACGATGGTGATTGTTTCCACGGCGAATCCATATTGATTGTCGGTGCAGGATGAAGGAAAGGCCGGTGCTTTGTCGAGGCGAACCTTGGCAACTTTGCGCCCATATCATGCCGATTGGATGAATTGGCGGCAAAGCACGACATTTCCGCGACAATCAATTTTACGTTTACGTCAATGTAATACTTGCATGCGCACCGCCTATCGCCATAGATAGAATTGTTGAGTAGCATGTCTGGGGTTGGAGGACCGTGGGCCAGCTACAAGGAAACCATCAGGGGAGGTTAATGTGGCAAAACAGACAACGCCGGTAAAAACATCCGTGACAGCCAAGCGCGCCACTGCAAAGGCAGCGCCAGCCAAAACGGCGAAACCCGCCGCCAAGACTGCTAAAGCCGCCGCGAATAAACCAGCTGGCGAGGTCAAGAAAACGGAAGCCGCCAAGACGGTGAAACCCGCTGCAGCAAAGACGCCGGCCAAGACTGCCGCGACAGTGGCAAAACCCAAAGCTGCGGCAGCGGAAAAGGTGGCGGTGAAAGCGCCCGCCAAGACACCCGCGGCAAAGAAGCCCGCAGCCAAAGCCAAAACTGCGGCGCCAGCCGCCGAGGCAGCAACGGCAAAGGCGGCGCCCCTCGCCGAGATGCCCGCACCGAAACTCTGGGTCAAATCCTATCCGGACGGCGTTCCCGCCGAGATCGGACCGCTGCCCTACGAGAACATCAACGCGCTTTTTGCCACCGCCTACAAAAAATACGCCAACCGGCCGTCCTTTACCTGCATGGGCAAGGTGATGACCTATGCGGAGATGGATCGTCATTCACAGGCATTCGCAGCATGGCTGCAATCGCGCGGGCTAGTCAAGGGCGACCGGGTTGCGGTGATGATGCCGAACATCCTGCAATATCCGGTGGCTATCGCAGCGATCCTGCGTGCGGGCCTGACGGTCGTCAATATCAATCCGCTTTACACACCGCGCGAGCTTGAACATCAGCTTAAAGACAGCGGCGCGAAAGCGATCATCATTCTCGAAAACTTTGCCACGACACTGCAAAAAGTGCTGACGGCGACGCCGGTCAAGCATGTTGTCGTTGCCACCATGGGCGACATGCTGGGCCTCAAGGGCCATATCGTCAATCTGGTCGTGCGCCGCGTCAAGAAAATGGTGCCAGCCTGGTCCCTGCCCGGCCACACGCCGTTCAAAACAGCGCTGGCGCAAGGCGCTGCGCTCACGCTGAAGCCGGTCGAGATCAAGCGTGATGATATCGCCTTCCTGCAATATACGGGGGGTACGACGGGCGTTTCCAAAGGCGCGGTGCTGATGCACAGCAACATCGTGGCCAATGTCACGCAGATGCGCCTCTGGGTTGAGGTTGGCTTTCGCAAGAAAGGCCGTCCGGACAATCTGACATTCATCTGCGCCTTGCCGCTCTATCATATTTTCGGCCTCACCGTGAATGCGATGATCAGCATGGAACTCGGCGGCAACAATGTGCTGATCCCCAATCCGCGCGATATCCCAGCCTTCGTCAAGGAATTGCAGAAGGTGCCGATCCACGTTTTCCCCGGCCTCAACACGCTCTTCAACGGGCTGCTCAACAATGAGGATTTCCGCAAGCTCGACTTCAGAAACCTGATCCTCACCCTGGGCGGCGGCATGGCCGTGCAAAAGCCGGTCGCCGATCGCTGGTTCCAGGTGACGGGCGGCCTGATCACCGAAGGTTTCGGTCTTTCCGAGACATCGCCTGTTGCATCGGCCAACCGGCTGGATGCGACGGAATTTTCCGGCACGATCGGCACGCCGCTGCCATCGACCGACTTCTCGATCCGCGATGATGACGGCAAGGAACTGCCGTTGCTGGAAGTTGGCGAAATCTGCATTCGCGGGCCGCAGGTCATGGCCGGCTACTGGAACCGTCCCGATGAGACAGCCAAGGTCATGACGGCGGACGGCTTTTTCCGCTCGGGTGACATGGGCTACATGGACGAGCGCGGCTACACCAAGATCGTCGACCGCAAGAAGGACATGATCCTGGTATCCGGCTTCAACGTCTATCCCAACGAGATCGAGGAAGTGGCCATGGAGCATCCTGGCGTGCGCGAGGCGGCGGCAATCGGCGTTCCCAACGAGCACTCCGGCGAAGTGGTGAAACTCTTCATCGTGCGCAAGGATCCCCTGCTCACCGAAGAGGCCGTCAAGGCATTCTGTGCTGAACGGCTGACCAACTACAAGCGTCCCCGGACGGTCGAGTTCCGCGATGAACTGCCCAAAAGCAATGTTGGCAAAATCCTGCGGCGCGAATTGCGCGGCTGATATCCAAGAAAGCCGCCTTGCGCGGCTTTCTTCTTTTTCAGACGCTTGCGCGCCGGTAGAGTGCAAGCGAACCGGCAAGCGCCAGCAATGCACCGCCGCAGATGCGGTCAAGCCACAGCGCGCCTGATTTCTTCAGGACGCGGACGGCCTGCGAACCAAGCAGGGCGTAACCGAACATAATTGCAAAATCGAGCGTGGCGAAAATCACCGCCAGCACCGCATATTGCGGGATCTGCGGCATATCGGGCGCGATGAACTGCGGCAGGAAAGCCGAAAAGAACAGGTAACCCTTGGGGTTGGTCACCGCAACAAGGAAGCTCTTGAGAAAGATGGCGCGGGTGGTTGCCAGCGGCTCATGCGTGGCAGTGCGCAGCGACAGGTCAAGCGTTCCCTTCGAGCGCAGGAGCATGAGGCCGAGAAAGGCGAGATAGCCGGCGCCGAGCCATTTGACCACCGAGAACCAGAATTCCGAGGCTGCAAGCAGGGCGCCAAGGCCAAGGGCAACGGAGCCGATCAGAACGAAATCGGAAATGACCGCTCCCATCATCCCCGCCAGCGCACGGCGGACGCCGAAGCGCGAGCCATTCGTCAAAGCCAGGAGAACCGTCGGCCCGGGTGTTGCTATGCCAATGAAGGCAACCAAGGCAAAGGCCAGAAGTGTTGCTGCGGTCATGATCATTCCCCCTCGGCGCCAGATTGCGGGCATCCCCGCCGCTGACATTACCCATGGCAAGCGGCCGGTCAAGCGGGTGTGCATCCCCGTCCTTCACCGGGAAGGACAGGGCAGCGGGCGATTAAAGCGGCTGGCCGACATCAATTCGGTTGCCATCGAAATCCTCGAAGACAAAGGCCCTGAGGCCATAGTCCTTGTCCTTCAAACCCTTGATGATGCGCAAACCTTGTGCCTGGCAGATCGCGTGCAGTGCATCGGCGTTGTCCACCATCATATGGATGACATTGAAGGGCGCGGCCTTGTGGCCCTTCTGCAATGTCAGGTGCAGCTCGGCATTGTTGCGTTTCAAAATCATGAAACCGACGGGATCGCCATTCTGGAAAGTTTTGGAAAAGCCGAGAATGCCCGTGTAAAAATCATGGGCGCGCTGCATATCCGCAACCGGCAGCATGGCTGCGATGCGTCCGAAATGGATGGAGCGGGCGGGACTATCATTCATGTCATAACCTCATGGTTTGAAAGCTCAGGCAGGCTTTCCCGGACGGTGCCGGTTGGAGCTGCTGCTTTCGTCAATCAGATCATGAGACGGTGCCCACGGGATTTCTATAGCGTGAGGTATTGCCTCCATCAACCCCGCAAAGCTTTGCCGCGGCCCGCCAGAAAGTCCGGCAGGTCGGCAATCGAACCCAGAATGGCATCGCTGAGCGAGGCCAGATCATCCAGCGTGCTGTTGCCGGAGAGAACGCCAACAGCCAATCCGGCACCGGCCGCATGGGCCATTTCCAGGTCATGACCGTTATCACCGACCATGGCGATGGCGCTGGCCGGAATGCCTATCCTGGCCGAAAACAGCTCCAGCTGGTCGGCATGGGGTTTTGCCCGTGCCACGGAATCGTAGCCGATGATGACCGAAAAGAGCGGCGTCAGCCCGAGCGCTTCGGCCGTGGCGCGCGCACCGGCCTCCGAATCATTCGTGGCAATGCCAAGGATAAAACCCTGCGCCGCCAGCCGTTCCAGCGTCTCGCGCAATCCATCGATGCCGACGGCCCGCCGCGATCCCTCGCGGACAGCGTAGTCATCATAGGCACGGATACGCTCGCGTTTTTCTTCCAGTGTCAGTTCCGGATGCCAGAGATCGACAATGTCGTTGATCGTTCCCGCTGCGACAACCGAGCCGCCGCGGAACCGTTCCATCTCCCAGTCGTAGCCGCCCGCCGCGACAAGCGCGCGGGCCCGGTCCGCATCGCCGTTCGCCGCCTTGTGCGCCAGTTCCATGGTGATGCCGAACCAGGTCCGGTTGAAATCGACCAGCGTTCCATCCTTGTCAAACAGGATGGCGCGGATTTCCGAGGGGTGCGCGCCGGGCATCAGGCTTCCAGCGAGCCTGGCCGCGCCTGTTCGGAGCGCTTGGAGCCCAGGAGCTTGAGAAGGTCGTCGCCCCGGCGGGTGTAACGATGGCTGCGGCGCGTGAGGATACGGCCTGCCTGCGGCGCTGTCAGCGTGATATCGCCGGAGGGATCGCCGGGAACGGTCACGACCGTGACAAGTTTTGCACCCGCCGCAACTTCGTCGCCAATGTTCACGTGGAACAGGATCATGCCGCCCTGCGGCGCGCGGACCATTTCAACGTTTTCGAGCGGCGTAACCGGCCCCTTGAAATCAACCGTCAGCGTGACGGCGGGATCGCTGACCACCCCGCGATGAACGAGGAAACGGTACAAGCCTTCCGCATCCGCCTTGCCGGTTGCGATATCGACATCGTTCAACCCGCGAAACTCGACCGTTGTGACCGCACGCCGCGTCATGTCGCGCTTGCCCTGCGGCAATTGCAGCACCGGATGGGCGCAGGCTTCCTCAAAGGCCGCATCGGCCGTGCTGTTCCAGGACAGGATCGCCGTTGACCCGAGCGCCGCGGCCAGATCATACATTTCCGGCAGGAATGCCTGATGGATATAGAGATAGTTTTCACTCTCGTCATCGCAGTGCAGGTCGAGGACGATGTCGTGCGGCAAAGCAAGGCGCAGCAATTGCGCCTTCAACCGTTCAGCCAGGGATTTTGGCGCATCGAGCGGCACCAGTCCCGATGTGTCGAACGTATCAAGCAAAGGGAAAGAGCGGTTGAAATTGCCGCTGGAAAAGAATTCGAAACGGCCGAGATGCTGGTGCGACAACCACTGGGCGGAACCAACCGGATTGGCCTGCGGAACAATGGTGATATCGCCGGCAATCCGCCCTTCCCTGCCGGCCTTTTCCAGCATTGGGATGAGGAAATGCAGGGCTGCCTGTCCCGGCAGTTCCGAACCATGCAGCGAAGACTGCAGATAGGCGCTGACGGCCTTTTCATCCTTGCCGGCAAAACGCAGCACACGCAGTTCGATATGATTGCCCGGCACATCGCCGGCCAGCTGAATCGTTTCCGTCTTCATCAATGCTTTTCCAGTTCCTCACTTCCGGCCCTGGAGCAGACGCCGGACACCCATTCTGTTTGTTATCGGGCCACTATAGCCTATTTGCCGCGACGCTTCCTCAAGTGCGCGACAAGACCTTGCGTGGATGCGTCCTTGCCCTTTGGTTTTGCCTCGCCGGAGACGATCGGCAAAAGCTCCGTTGCCAGCTCCTTGCCAAGCTCGACACCCCATTGATCGAAGGCATTGATACCGAAAAGCTGGGCCTCGACAAAAACGCGGTGCTCGTAGAGCGCGATCAGGCGGCCCAGCGCATAGGGGTCGAGTTTGTCATAAACGATGGTGATCGACGGCCGGTTGCCCTTGAAAACGCGGTGCGGCGCAATGCGGTTCACCTCGGATTTCGGCAGGTTCTTTGCCGCGAGCTGTGCCTTGGCTTCCTCCAGCGTGCGGCCTTTCATCAGGGCTTCCGACTGGGCCAGGCAATTGGCCAGCAGCATTTCGTGCTGGTTGTCGAGATGCGGCTCGTGGCCCTTCGCCGCCACGATGAATTCGAGCGGGATCGTGTCCGTACCCTGATGCAGGAGCTGGAAGAATGCATGCTGGCCATTGGTGCCTGGTTCACCCCACACCACCGGACCGGTGGGACCGGAAACCGGCTTGCCGTCGACAGTGACACCCTTGCCATTCGATTCCATATCGAGTTGCTGCAGATAGGCCGGCAGGCGGGCCAGCCGCTGATCGTAAGGAATGACAGCGCGGCTGGTATAGCCTGAAATGGCGCGGTGCCAGTAACCGACCAGACCCAGCATCATCGGCAGGTTCTTGGAAAGCGCTGCCTTGCGGAAATGTTCGTCCATCGCATGGGCACCATCAAGGAACCGGCCAAAGTTCTCCGGCCCGATGGCAATCATCAATGGCAGGCCGATAGCCGACCAGATGGAATAGCGGCCGCCGACCCAATCCCAGAAACCGAAAATGCGATCCGCCGGGATGCCGAAAGCGTCGACCTTGTCGAGCGCTGTGGAAACGGCGGCAAAATGCTGTCCGACGGCCTTTTCGCCCAGCGCATCGGCAATCCATTTGCGTGCAGCCCGGGCATTGGTCATGGTCTCGATGGTGGTGAAGGTTTTCGAGGCGATGATGATCAGCGTCGTTGCCGGATCAAGGTCTTTCAGGGTATCGGCGATATGCGCGCCGTCGACGTTGGAGACGAAATGGGTCTTCGGCCCGTCGTGATAGGGGGACAGGGCGAGCGTCGCCATGGCCGGTCCAAGATCGGAGCCGCCAATGCCGATATTGATCACATCGGTGATCGGCTTGTTCTTGGAGCCCTTGATGGCGCCGGAGCGCAGGCCATCCGCATAGGCGCCCATGCGCTTCAGCACGTCGTTGACACCGGGCATCACGTCCACGCCATCGACCTTGACCGGCTTGTTGGAACGGTTGCGCAGCGCCACGTGCAGGACAGCGCGGCCTTCCGTATTGTTGATTGGTTCGCCGGCAAACATCGCGTCGCGCCGGGCTTCGACATGGGCAATCTTTGCCAGATCGGCAAGAAGAGACAGCGTCTCGTCATTGACGAGGCATTTTGACCAGTCGAGGAGAAGATCATCGAGACTGAGGGAATAGCGGGAGAAGCGTTTGGGATCTTCTGCAAAGGCCGCCCGCATGTTTTTCGGCGCGCCGCTTTTGAAGTGTGCTTTCAATGCCTGAACCGCACCACGCAGGTCGTTCGCTTTCACCGTCGCCATATCTCTCTCCTGAAGTCACGCCTTGATCCCGGCAGGCAGAAACCTGCCACTGGAATCATTTTTTTTCAATCGATTTAGATCGTACGCTCATAAATCAGAATCTCTTCCGATTTAACATCAGGTAAGTCTGCGCCGCAAATCCGGGCGGAACTGCGGCGCGAAAGTTTACGAGCCCTTGATGGCTGCGAGAACGTCGTCATACGCCTTGCAGGCGTCTTTCAGATCGGTCTGGCCCTGATACTTGGCGGCCAGTTCCTGCATCTTGGTAACGATTCCCTGGGCCTTGGACGGATCCTTGGTAACGACCTGTTGAACGGCGGCGGTGATTTCACCGGCCTTTTTGGTCAGCTCTTCCTGGGTGCAGGTAGGGGCTTTGGAGCAACCGACGAGAGCGACAGCCAGCAGCGAAATGCCGGCGACCATTTTCAATTTCATGTGCAGTCTCCCTTGATGAGATGAGTGAGGTAGAAAAATACTTGGGTCAGTACTTTGTGGCCGTCATCCCTGCGGAATCACAAAGTCTTAATCCTGTTATTACACCGTTCCTGTCCGGTCCAGCGTCTTCATCGCCAGTATCATGATGTTTTGTGACAGGATTTAATACATGGATAGGAAGAACGAATTTTTATAAATCATGGACAGATGAAGCCGTCTATCTTAGCTTTCTTCTTCCAGGGAGGCCTTGAAGAATGGATATGACCGGCGAAGAACGCATTGCTGCGCCCCGCGAAGCAGTCTGGAAAGCATTGAACGATACGGACGTGTTGAAGGCCTGCATCCCTGGCTGCGAAAGCCTCGAACGGATTTCCGATACGGAGCTGGAAGCGACGGTCGGTGTCAAACTCGGACCGGTCAAGGCCCGATTCAATGGCAAAGTCGAATTGAGCAATCTCAATCCTCCGCTGTCCTATACGATCACGGGCGAGGGCAAGGGCGGCATTGCCGGTTTTGCCAAGGGCGGTGCCGACGTTACCCTTACCGAGGACGGCGGCGAGACCGTGCTTGCCTATTCCGTCAATGCCGATGTCGGCGGCAAGATCGCCCAGCTCGGCAGCCGCCTGATATCCTCTTCGGCCAAGAAACTCGCCACCCAGTTCTTCGAGAAGCTCGGTCAGGCCGCCGCCGGCAGCTGACACGCCGGACAATTCGACGGGCCTGTCGCATTTTCCATAAGCCATGGCGGAATGACGTTTGGGTCTGATACGACGAAGCCGGATATCCTGCCTGGATCAATAGATTGTATTCAGGCTGGAATTCATGCGCGTGTTTGATTTCATTATCGTCGGATCGGGCTCTGCCGGATCGGTTGTCGCCGAGCGCTTGTCGGCCAGCGGACGCCACACGGTTCTTGTCCTGGAAGCGGGAGGGACGGACCGGCGGTTCTTCGTGCAGATGCCGCTTGGTTACGGCAAGACCTTCTACGACAAATCCGTCAACTGGATGTACAAGGCCGAAGCCGATCCGGGTCTTGGCGGCAATGCGGATTACTGGCCGCGCGGCAAGGTGCTGGGCGGTTCGAGTTCGATCAATGCCATGGTCTATATCCGGGGCGCGAAGGAGGATTTCGACGAATGGCGCGAGCGCGGCAATCCCGGCTGGGGCTATGACGATGTGCTGCCGGTGTTTCAGGCGCTGGAAGACCATGATGGCCCCGCGAAAAGCCTTGGCCGCGGCGGGCCGTTGCACGTCACCGATTGCGCGCACCTGTTTCATCCGCTGGCCAATCAGATTCTGAAGGGCGCACAGGAGGCAGGCCTGCGCTATAACCCCGATTTCAACGGCGCCACACAGGAGGGCACAGGGCCATTTCAGCTAACCACGAAAGGCGGCAGGCGCATGTCCGCCGCCAGAGCCTTTCTGCGCCCGGCGATGAAGCGCCGCAATGTGACGGTTCTGACCGGCGCGATGGTGCAGCGGATTGTCTTTGAGGGCAAACGGGCCGCCGGCGTCGCTTTCACCCGCAACGGCCAGACCGAGACCGTCATGGCCGGGCGCGAAGTGATCCTGTGCGGCGGTTCGGTCAATACACCGCAGCTGCTCGAACTTTCGGGCATTGGCGATGCGGCACGCCTGGCGCAGTTCGGCATTCCTCTTGTGCACGCCAACAGCCAGGTAGGCGAGAATCTGCAGGACCATCTCGGCATCAATTATACCTATAGGGCCAATGTTGCCTCGCTCAACCAGGTGCTGCGTCCGTGGTGGGGGAAACTGCGTGTCGGTATCGAATATCTGCTGTTGCGGACGGGGCCTCTGTCGATCAGCCTGAATCAGGGCGGAGGTTTCTTTCGCACCGACCCTTCGCGCCAGCGTCCGAACATGCAGTTGTATTTCCAGGCCTTTTCGACTGTACGACCGGGGGAAGGCGAGCGCCCGATCCTGACACCGGATCCATGGCCGGGCTTTTCCATCGGCCTGTCCAATTGCCGTCCGACCAGCGTCGGGTCCATCCACATCCGCTCCGGCAATCCGCTTGACGCCCCGAAGATCGTTCCGAATGCGTTTTCGACCGATTACGATGTTGCCGAGATGCTGGATGCGGTGAAGTTCCTGCGGAAAATTGCTGCCGCACCGGCCCTGTCGAAGCTGATTGTCGAGGAATTGCTGCCCGGCCCGCAGTGCCGAAGCGACGGGGATCTCATTGCCGATTTCCGCCGCCGGAGCGGTACGGTCTATCACCCGGTTTCGACCTGCCGCATGGGACCGGACCCGGCGGCAGCGGTGGTCGACCCGCGCCTGCGGGTGCATGGCATCGAAGCACTGCGCGTCATCGACTGCTCCATCTTCCCCAATATCATATCGGGCAACACCAACGCCGCAGCCATGATGGTCGGCGCGAAAGGCGCAAGCCTTGTTTTGGACGAGCTGACCTAGCCGTTTCACCCGCTGCCTCTGCCAGATTTGCGTGGATATTCAGCCACGCAAACGAAACGAATATGACTCAATTTCATATTTATTGACCGTTTGATAAAAAATTTGACCTTTTGAGAAAATCTGCCATTCTTTCTCTCAACAGGTGCCGGACAAACCGGCCCATCACCAAATTGCAGCACGCCCCAAGGGAACGGGATGCTGCAATTTCAGAAATGGAGAGGCGATTTCATGGGATCGATCGATTCTGGAATCCGTGATGTGAAGGCCGGGCGGCTTGAGTCCGACGCCTACATCGATGTTTTTTCCGATCTGCACCCGGCACTGACGCGGCATGAGGCGTTTGTCGAATCGGATCGCTGTTACTTCTGCTACGATGCCCCCTGCATGAATGCCTGCCCCACGGGCATCGATATTCCGCTGTTCATCCGCCAGATTGCCGCCGACAATCCCACCGGCTCGGCGAAAACCATTCTTTCGGAAAACATTCTCGGCGGCATGTGTGCCCGCGTCTGCCCGACCGAAACCCTGTGCGAACAGGCCTGCGTACGCGAGACCGCCGAGGGCAAGCCGGTTAAAATCGGTCTTCTGCAGCGCTACGCCACCGATCACCTGATGGAAAAGGGCCAGCATCCCTTCAAGCGCGCCGAGCCGACGGGCAAGAGCGTCGCCGTGGTTGGTGCAGGCCCGGCCGGTCTTTCGGCAGCGCACCGCCTGGCCAAGCACGGTTACAACGTGACGATTTTCGAGGCCAGGCCGAAAGCCGGCGGCCTCAACGAATATGGCATTGCCGCCTATAAGAGTGTCGATAATTTTGCTCAGAAGGAACTCGATTTCATTCTAGAAATCGGCGGCATCACCATCGAGAATGACAAGGCACTTGGCCGGGACATCAGCATCGACGCGCTGAAAGCCGGTTTTGATGCGGTTTTCCTCGGCATGGGATTGCCGGGTGTGAACGAGCTAGGCCTCGAAGGCGAGGATGCAGCCGGTTGTATCGACGCTGTCGACTACATCTCCGTATTGCGCCAGAGCGAGGACCTGTCGCAGATCGCTGTCGGGCGCGACGTCGTCGTCATCGGCGGCGGCATGACGGCCATCGACGTGGCTGTGCAGACCAAGCTGCTGGGCGCCGAGAATGTCATCATCGCCTACCGGCGCGGGCCGGAAAGCATGAATGCCAGCCCCTATGAGCAGGAGCTGGCGCTGAAGACCGGGGTCATCATCCGCCACTGGTTGCAGCCGCGGGCGCTTACCCGCAACGCGTCGGGTGAAGTCTGCGGCATCACGCTGGACTATACCGCCATGGCCGACGGCAGGCTTGCCGCCACCGGCGAAAGCATCACCCTTGCCAGCGACCAGATTTTCAAGGCCATCGGCCAGACGCCGGCAGAGAGCATCCTTGCCGAAGCCGGGCTTGCCCTGTCGAAGGGGCGTATCAGCGTCGACGACGACCGCCGCACCTCGATCCCCGGCATATGGGCTGGCGGCGATTGCATCGCCGGCGGCCAGGACCTGACCGTGGCCGCGGTGCAGGACGGCAAGCTTGCCGCTGAATCCATCCACCGGTCACTGACGCAGCAGCCGGAGAAGGTCAGCGGTTTTGTCGAAGCCGTGATGGCGGAAAATCCGGACAGCGCATCGGCACCGGCACAGCACCCCACCCATCCAAGCCACATCGCTGGC
The DNA here is from genome assembly GCF_052056495.1 of Phyllobacterium sp. 22229. Lineage (NCBI taxonomy): Bacteria > Pseudomonadati > Pseudomonadota > Alphaproteobacteria > Hyphomicrobiales > Phyllobacteriaceae > Phyllobacterium > Phyllobacterium sp. 22229. The sequence goes on along the minus strand of NZ_JBQEPA010000006.1, from coordinate 236,917 downwards.
TGAAGGAGATCGACATGGCTGATCTTTCATCGAATTTCCTCGGCATCAAATCCCCCAACCCATTTTGGCTGGCCTCCGCGCCGCCGACAGACAAGGCCTACAATGTCGAGCGCGCCTTCAAGGCGGGCTGGGGCGGCGTTGTGTGGAAGACACTGGGCGAAGAGGGCCCGCCCGTCGTCAACGTCAACGGTCCGCGCTATGGCGCGATCCACGGTCCGGACCGGCGCTTGCTCGGCCTGAACAATATCGAACTCATCACCGACCGTCCGCTGGAAGTGAACCTGCGTGAAATGACCGAGGTGAAGAAGAAGTGGCCGGACCGGGCGCTGATCGCCTCGATCATGGTGCCCTGCGAGGAGAACGCCTGGAAAGCCATCCTGCCGCTTGTCGAAGCTACCGGTGCGGACGGCATCGAGCTCAATTTCGGCTGCCCGCACGGCATGTCGGAACGCGGCATGGGCGCGGCCGTCGGCCAGGTGCCGGAATATATCGAGATGGTGGTGCGCTGGTGCAAGCAGTATACGCGCATGCCGGTCATCACCAAGCTGACGCCGAACATCACCGATATCCGCAAACCGGCACGGGCAGCAAAATCCGGCGGCACCGATGCCGTGTCGCTGATCAACACGATCAACTCCATCGTGTCGGTCGATCTCGATACTTTCGCGCCCAATCCTTCGATTGACGGGCGCGGATCGCATGGCGGTTATTGCGGCCCGGCGGTCAAACCGATCGCGCTCAACATGGTGGCGGAAATTGCCCGCGATGCGGAGACGCGCGGCCTGCCGATCTCCGGCATCGGCGGCATCACCACATGGCGCGATGCCGCGGAATTCATCGCGCTCGGTTGCGGCAATGTGCAGGTGTGCACGGCGGCCATGACCTACGGCTTCAAGGTCGTGCAGGAAATGATCGACGGCCTCTCCGACTGGATGGACTCGCGCGGCTTCACATCCATCGAGGATTTCCGCGGCATGGCCGTGCCGAACGTCTCCGACTGGCAGTACCTTAATCTCAACTACATCACCAAGGCGCAGATCGACCAGGACCTGTGCATCAAATGCGGCCGCTGCCACATTGCCTGCGAAGACACATCGCACCAGGCCATCACGGCGATGGTGGATGGCGCCCGGCATTTCGAGGTGATCGACGAGGAATGCGTCGGCTGCAATCTGTGTGTCAACGTCTGCCCGGTCGACAACTGCATCACCATGGTGCCGATGACCTCTGGGGTCGACCCGCGCACCAAGCTGCCGATCCAGCCGGACTACGCCAACTGGACCACCCATCCGAACAATCCGATGGCCAAGGCCGCTGCCGAATAACATTCAAAACCCGCCGTTAAGGCGGGTTTTTTGTCAGACCATTATCCTTTCATATAATCGTACACGACTTCCCCGAGCCCGAGGGTCAGATCGGCAATGAAATGCGTTCCCGACAAGACCTCCAGCACGGGCAGGCCCGCAACATTGGCCATGACGTGCGCATGAAGTTCGAGCGCTGCCGGTGCCGTCCAGGCACCCTTCAGATCGATATCCTGCAGGTGATACTCGACCAGTTCGCAGATGCGCGCGGTGCCGTCCACATGCGGAATGATCTTGATGAGGTAATTCGGCAGCAGCATTGATTTCAATACGGCCGCATGATCGGCCGGCTTGTGCTTGTAGCCCATGGTGCCCGTCGCACAGAGCACACTGCCGTAATGCAGCGTGCCGAGGATGGTTTCTCCCTCATGGGAGATTTTCGGCTTGGCGAGTTTCTTGGGAAAGCCCCAGATCTCACGTCCGCCGGCAATCGGCGCATCATCGTCGAGATACATGGAATGGACGTAGACGCCCTCCTTGCCGTTGAACCGCACCGGGATGACCTGACCGGATTCTGTGTAATCGCCAAAGCCGGTCGAATCCGGCATGCGGATGAACTCGAATTTGACAATGGGTTCGGCGATCTCAAGCGGTTCCGGTACCACCGCGCGCAGTGCTTCCGGATCGGTGCGATAGGTGATGACCACAAATTCGCGGTTGATGAAACGGTATGGACCCGGCGGATAGGACGGGTTGGTGAGCGGCATGGCGTAGGCGGAACGAACATCGGATATTTTCACGGGGGCATCTCCGGATGTCAGGGAAACTGGCTTTGATGCAAGTCAGGCGCGGCAACAGATATTGCGGCGCAGCAGGACAATAGTGCAATGCACAATCCGCGTCTGTCAATTTCGCGTGAGGCAGGTGTTTGTGTCAGCGCGGGCGGATCCCATTGAGAATGATGCTCAGCACCGCCTGCGCCGTCTGCTCGCGGAAGCCGGGGCGGCCAACCTGATTGCCCATGATGGCACGGACCTGCACATCGAAATCCGCATAGTGCTGCGTGGTCGCCCAGATCATGAAAATCAGGTGATAGGGGTCGACCGGCGCGAGCTTGCCCTCGCCCACCCAGCGGCGGATCACCGCCGCCTTGTCATCGACCAGCGGCTTCAGGTGCTTGCTCAGAAATTCGCTGATGGCGGGTGCGCCATGCAATACTTCGTTGGCAAACAGCCGTGACGCTTCCGGGTGGCTTTCCGACATGCGGATTTTCAGGGTTATGTATTTGCGCAACTGCTCGATCGGGTCACCCTCGGGATCGATTTCCGCCAGCGGCGCCAGCCACTCGGCCAGCGTCTCTTCCAGCAGCGTCACATAGATGTTCTGCTTGCGCGGGAAATAATAGAGAAGGTTCGGCTTCGACATCCCCGCCTTGTCAGCAATCTGGTCGATGGTGGTGCCGCGAAAGCCATAGGCGGAGAAAACATCGAGCGCGGCATCGAGGATGAGACGGCGATTGATTTCCTGGATGCGCGTCGTCTTTTCCGGCACATCGCTCGTCTTTTTCTTCGCTGCCCTCGCCATGCCACTCATCCCTTTTTGTTATCCGGCGCGACGGGCCGTTTCGTCGCATCCTGGAACCGCTTTTATTCCCCATAAAGCGCTTGACCGGCTTCCTATGCTCTTCTAGCCTGCATTTTGACCAACTAGTCAAGTTTTTGATTGCACCACAGGTTCAATCATTCGGGAACACAAAACAAGCGGCAATGTCCGCAAACAGGAGGCGTATGTCACATGTCGAAATCGGCATTGGGATTGGGCACCAATAATCTCGAGGCGTTCTGGATGCCGTTTTCGGCAAACAGGCAGTTCAAGCAAAATCCCCGTCTTCTGGTCAGCGCCAAGGACATGCATTTCAAGTCCGCAGACGGCCGCGAAATTCTCGACGGAACCGCCGGTCTCTGGTGCTGCAACGCCGGTCATTCGCGCCCGAAAATCGTCGAGGCGGTACAGAAGCAGGTTGCCGAACTCGACTACGCGCCTGCATTCCAGATGGGCCATCCCAAGGTCTTCGAACTGGCTGCACGGCTTGCGGCCATGCTGCCGTCACCCATCGATCATGTCTTCTTCACCAATTCCGGTTCGGAATCGGTCGATACGGCGCTCAAGATTGCCCTCGCCTATCACCGCGCCAAGGGCAACGGTACCAAGACCAAGCTGATCGGCCGCGAGCGCGGCTACCACGGCGTCGGCTTCGGTGGCATTTCAGTCGGCGGCATTTCCGGCAACCGCAAGACGTTCGGCAACGCGCTCGGCGGTGTCGACCACATCCGCCATACCCACGATCTCGCCCGCAACGCCTTCACGCGCGGCGAGCCCGAATATGGCGTCGAATTTGCCGATGACCTGGAAAAAGTCATCGCCCTGCACGATGCGTCCAACATCGCCGCTGTCATCGTCGAGCCGGTGGCCGGATCGACCGGCGTGCTCATTCCGCCGAAAGGCTATCTGCAGCGCCTGCGCGAGATCTGCACCAAGAACGATATCCTGCTGATTTTCGATGAAGTCATCACCGGTTTCGGCCGTCTCGGCACCCCCTTCGCCGTCGATTATTTCGGCGTGGTTCCCGATCTCATCACCACTGCCAAGGGCATCACCAGCGGCGTGATCCCGATGGGCGCGGTATTTGCGTCCAAGCAGATCTACGATGCGTTCATGACCGGCCCGGAAAACATGATCGAACTCTTCCATGGCTACACCTATTCCGGCCACCCTGTTGCCTGCGCGGCAGCGCTTGCAACGCTGGATACCTATGAGGAAGAGGGCCTGCTCACCCGGGCGGCGGAGCTTTCCGATTACTGGGCCGATGCATTGCATGCCCTGAAGGGCCTGCCGCATGTCATCGACATCCGCAATCTCGGCCTGATCGGCGCCATCGAGCTGGAACCCATACCAGGCGCACCGACCAAGCGCGCTTTCCAGGCATTCCTTGATGCCTATGAAAAGGGTGTTCTTATCCGCACCACCGGCGATATCATTGCGCTGTCGCCACCCCTGATCATCACCAAGGGCCAGATCGAGCATCTCTTCGATACGCTGGCCGATGTCCTGAAAAATCTGGCATAGTTGAAAGGCTCTCACATGGCGCTCACTGGAAATCTCAGGATCAACGGCGACCGTCTCTGGGACAGCCTGATGGAGATGGCAAAGATCGGCCCCGGCTTGCGCGGCGGCAACAACCGTCAGACCCTGACCGATGAAGACGCGGAAGGCAGGCGCCTGTTCCAAAGCTGGTGCGAAAAGGCTGGCCTGACCATGGGCGTCGACACCATGGGCAATATGTTCTTCCGCCGTGAAGGCACGGACCCGGATGCCCTGCCCGTCTATGTCGGGAGCCATCTCGACACCCAGCCCACCGGCGGCAAATATGACGGCGTGCTCGGTGTCCTCGGCGGGCTCGAACTTGTCCGTACCCTCAACGACCTCAACATCAAGACAAAACACCCGATTGTCGTGGTCAACTGGACCAATGAGGAAGGCACGCGCTTTGCCCCCGCCATGCTGGCATCGGGCGTTTTTGCCGGTATTCACACACAGGACTGGGCCTATACGCGGGAAGACGCCAAAGGTAAAAAGTTCGGCGACGAGCTGGAGCGCATCGGCTGGAAGGGTGACGAGGCGGTGGGCGCGCGCAAGATGCACGCGCTGTTCGAACTGCATATCGAGCAGGGCCCGATCCTTGAAATCGAAGGCAAGGATATCGGCGTCGTCACCCATGGCCAGGGCCTGTGGTGGCTGCAGATCACGCTGACCGGCAAAGACAGCCATACGGGTTCAACGCCAATGCCCATGCGCCGGAACGCCGGGCTCGGCATGGCCCGCATCACCGAACTCGTGCACACCATCGCCATGGCGCACCAACCCAGCGCGGTCGGCGCCATCGGCCATTGCGATGTCTATCCCAACTCCCGAAATGTCATTCCCGGCAAGGTGGTTTTCACCGTCGATTTCCGCTCGCCCGACCTTGCGACACTCAATGCAATGAAGGCGGAGCTTGAGAAAAAAGCACCCGAGATTGCCAAGGAGCTCGGTCTCGGCATCGAGATCGAGGAAGCCGGGCACTTCGATCCGGTGACGTTCGACGAAGGCTGCGTCACTGCCGTGCGCAATGCAGCCGAGCGGCTGGGTTACAGCCACCGCAACATCATTTCCGGCGCGGGGCACGACGCCTGCTGGGTCAACCGGGTTGCGCCCACTGCCATGGTCATGTGTCCCTGCGTCGACGGACTCAGCCACAATGAAGATGAAGAGATTTCCAAGGAATGGGCGGCCGCCGGCGCGGACGTCCTCCTGCATGCTGTTCTGGAAACGGCCGTGATTCAGACCTGACCGGATATCATTTCCATACAGAGCAACATGTTCGACAAAAGACCAATAAGGGGAACGGACACATGGCTACGAAAGTGATCAAAGGCGGAACCATCATTGCCGCCGACCGCACCTACAAGGCGGATGTGCTGATCGACGGCGGCATCATCGCTCAGATCGGCGCTGATCTTTCCGGCGATGAGATCATCGATGCGACGGGCTGTTACCTGATGCCGGGCGGCATCGATCCGCATACCCATCTCGAAATGCCCTTCATGGGCACGCACTCTTCCGATGATTTCGACACCGGCACCGCCGCTGCGCTGGCGGGCGGCACCACCATGGTGGTCGATTTCGTCCTGCCCGGCGCCGATGGCTTGCTGGCAGCCTTGCAGGACTGGTTCCAGAAGGCGGGCAAGGCGCGCACCGACTATTCCTTCCACATGGCCATCACCGGCTGGAACAAGCAGATTTTTGACGAGATGCCGAAGGTGGTGGAACGCGGCATCAACACGTTCAAGCATTTCATGGCCTATAAGGGCGCCCTGATGGTGGACGATGACGAGATGTTCGCCTCATTCACGCGCTGCGCCGAAATCGGCGCCATGCCGCTGGTCCACGCGGAAAATGGCGACGTGGTTGCGCATCTCCAGCAGAAACTCCTGGCAGAAGGCAACAACGGACCGGAAGCCCATGGCTATTCCCGCCCGCCGGAAATTGAAGGGGAAGCGGCCAACCGCGCCATCATGATCGCCGATCAGGCCGGCGTGCCGCTCTATATCGTGCACGTGTCGTGCGAACAGGCGCATGAAGCCATCCGCCGCGCCCGCCAGAAGGGCATGCGCGTCTATGGCGAACCGCTGGTGCAGCATCTGACGCTTGACGAGAGCGAATACAGGAACAAGGACTGGGACTACGCGGCCCGCCGGGTGATGTCGCCGCCCTTCCGCGACAAGAGCCATCAGGACGGCCTATGGGCTGGTCTTGCCTCCGGCAGCCTGCAAGTGGTGGCAACCGATCACTGCGCCTTCACCACGGAACAGAAGCGTTTTGGCGTCGGCGATTTCACCAAGATTCCCAATGGTACCGGCGGCCTTGAAGACCGCATGCCTGTCTTATGGACCAAGGGCGTTCGCACCGGCCGCCTGACGCCGAACGAGTTCGTGGCCGTGACCTCCACCAACATCGCCCGCATCCTCAACATCTATCCGCGCAAGGGTGCCATTCTGCAGGGCTCCGATGCGGATATCGTCATCTGGGACCCCGAAGCGTCGAAGGTGATTTCCGCCAAGACACAGAAATCCGCCATCGACTACAATGTGTTCGAAGGGATCGAGGTTACCGGCCTGCCGCGCATCACCCTGTCGCGCGGGCAGATCGCCTACAAGGACGGCGAAGTGCTGGCGCCGACCGGCAGCGGCCGCTTTGTCGAACGCGAGGCCAATGCACCGGCCAATCGTGCACTTTCCACGTGGAAGGAACTCACGGCACCGCGTAAGGTGGAACGCGATCCGAAAAACATACCGGCGGGTGTCTGATGACAGTCGTCGCGCTCCGACCCAAGGCCCAGTCAATGCCAAACGCGACGCCCAAGAATGTGATCGACGTCAAGGACCTCTCCCTGGTTTTCCAGACCAATGACGGGCCGGTCAACGCCCTGTCGAACATCAATCTTGCGGTCGATGGCGGTGAATTCGTATCCTTCATCGGGCCGTCGGGCTGCGGCAAGACCACCCTCCTGCGGGTGATCGCCGATCTGGAGCAGCCGACATCAGGGGCCATTTCCGTCAATGGCATGACACCGTCGGAAGCGCGGCAGAAACGCGCCTACGGCTACGTGTTCCAGGCGGCAGCGCTCTATCCCTGGCGCACCATCGGCGGCAATATTTCCCTGCCGCTGGAAGTGATGGGCGTGCCCAAAGCCGAACGGGCAAGCCGCATCGCCAAAAACCTCGAGCTGGTCAACCTTGCCGGTTTCGAGAAAAAATTCCCGTGGCAGCTGTCGGGCGGCATGCAGCAGCGCGCCTCCATAGCGCGGGCGCTATCCTTCGATCCCGACATGCTGCTGATGGACGAACCGTTCGGCGCGCTGGACGAAATTGTCCGCGACCACCTCAACGAACAGCTGCTGAAGCTGTGGGCCAAGACGCAGAAGACGGTGATCTTCGTCACGCACTCCATTCCGGAAGCGGTGTTCCTGTCGACCAAGATCGTGGTGATGAGCCCGCGTCCCGGCCGCATTCATGAGATCATCGACTGCAATCTCGGCACGGAACGCACGCTCGATATCCGCGAGACGCCGGAATTTCTCGAGATTGCCCACCGGGTGCGTGAGGGCCTGCGCCATGGCCATTCCTATGATGAATAGCCGGGGCGCATGATGACCACGATCCGCGCCGCCAAACTGCGTGACATGTCCGACTGCGCGGCTATCGTCAATGCGTGGATCGACGCGACGGAATGGATGCCACGCATTCATTCCGCCGACGATGTCACGGACTATTATTGCGATACGGTCTTTTCCAGATATGAAGTCTTCGTCGCCGATGACAATGACGCCGTGGCCGGCATGGTCGCACTCGCGCCGGACAACATGGTCAATGCGCTCTACGTGCATGCCGACCGGCGCGGCAGGGGCGTCGGCAAGGCATTGCTGGATCATGCCAAACAGCAAGCCATGGGACCGGTAGAGCTTTGGACCTTTGTGGCAAATACCGGCGCCCAATCCTTCTACAAACGTGAAGGCTTCACCGAAGTGCGCCGCACCGATGGGGACAATGAAGAACATTTGCCGGATATTCTGTACCGATGGCAGCCTGAAGCGGGGATGCATTCATGAACTTCATCCGCAACAGCGTCATTCCGGTGGGAACGGTCCTCCTGGCCATTCTGGCGCTGTGGTATGCCTTTGCCATTGTCCTCAATGCGCCGTTCGAACGGGATCAGGCCGCACGCGCCAACACGACAATCTCCACCGGCCAGCTGATTGCCAACACGATGGCGCAGGAGCGCCCGGTCCTGCCCGCGCCGCATCAGGTCGCCGAGGAAATCCGCAAGACCGTTTTCGATATCAGCCCGACATCGAAACGCAGCCTCGTTTATCACGGCGGTGTCACCCTGTCCTCGACCCTGCTGGGTTTCGGGTTTGGCACGCTGCTCGGCATCCTGCTGGCCATTGCCATAGTCCATTCGCGCACGCTGGACAAAAGCCTGATGCCATGGATCATCACCTCGCAGACCGTGCCGATCCTGGCCATTGCGCCGATGATCATCGTGGTGCTCAACGCGGTCAACATCACGGGGCTTTTGCCCAAAGCGATGATCTCCACCTACCTGTCGTTCTTTCCCGTTGCCGTCGGCATGGTCAAGGGCCTGCGCTCACCGGAGATTATGCATCTCGACCTGATGCGCACCTATAACGCGTCGAAGGCACAGGTATTCTGGAAGCTGCGCTGGCCGGCATCCATGCCCTATCTCTTCACCTCGATGAAGATTGCCGTCGCCATCAGCCTGGTTGGCGCCATCGTCGGTGAATTGCCGACCGGGGCGGTCGCGGGCATCGGTGCGCGGCTCCTGGCCGGTTCCTACTACGGCCAGACGGTGCAGATCTGGGCCGCATTGATTGCAGCCGCGCTGATGGCGGCCATTCTCGTCAGCCTGATCGGGCTGATGGCCACACTCGTCAACCGGCGCATGGGGGTACGGCCATGAAACTATCCCGTTCGCCGCTGGCCATTGCCGCCTTCCTGCTCGCCGTTCCCGGATTGCTGATATCGTCCGGCGGCGATGTTTTCGACACGCTCACCTATTCGACCCCGGTCATCCTGTTCGTTGCAGCCGCCGTTGCCATGTTCACGAGCGTATCTATACCATCGCTGATCGTCGTTCTCGTGCTTGTCCATGTGGTCGCCTTCTGCCTCATCGGACTGCTCCACGCGATGCCGCAGCCGTCCGGACCGTCGATCGGCTACTGGTGCATGGTGGTATCGTCCTGGCTGCTTGCGTGGTTCAGCGTGCAGAATCTGGCTGGTTTGAAACTGGCTTCGCCGCAGGCCCAGCGGCTGGTCAATCTCGCCCTGCCGGTGCTGTTCGGTGCCTGGCTGCTGATCCTGTGGGAAATCATTGTCCGCGGCTTCGGCGTACCGAGCATCCTGCTGCCGCCGCCCTCCATGATCGCGGAGCGCATTTCCAGTTCCGTGCCGACGCTCTGGGCGGATTTTCAGCAGACCTATTTGAAAGCCGCCATTGCCGGTTATGCCATCGGCTGCGGCTCCGGCTTCCTTGCCGCCATCATTGTCGACCGGGTACCCTTCCTGCGCCGGGGACTGCTGCCCATCGGTAATCTTGTGGCCGCTCTTCCGGTTGTCGGCATCGCACCGATCATGGTGATGTGGTTCGGCTCCTACTGGGAATCGAAGGCCGCCGTGGTTGTCATCATGACCTTCTTTCCCATGCTGGTGAATACCGTGGCCGGACTTGCCGCATCCGGCGCGATGGAACGCGACCTGATGCAGACCTACGGCTCCAGCTACGGACAGACCCTTTTGAAGCTACGCCTTCCCGCCGCCATGCCCTTCATCTTCAACGCGCTGAAGATCAATTCGACGCTGGCCCTCATCGGCGCCATTGTTGCCGAATTCTTCGGCTCGCCCATTGTCGGCATGGGCTTCCGCATCTCGGCCGAAGTCGGCCGCATGAATGTCGATATGGTCTGGGCGGAAATTTTCGTCGCGGCGCTTGCGGGCTCCCTGTCTTACGGGCTTATTACCCTCGTCGAGCGGGCAGTTACTTTCTGGCACCCTTCCTACAGAACTTAAAAACAAGAACAGAGGAGAACTGAAACATGAAGAAGACGATTGCATTGACGATGGGGCTGGCGATGACGCTGATGGCGGGTTCGGCGCTGGCTGCCGACAAGCTGACCCTGCAGCTCAAATGGGTCACGCAAGGCCAGTTCGCCGGCTATTACGTCGCCAAGGACAAGGGGTTCTACAAGGAGGCCAATCTCGACGTGGAGATCAAGCCGGGCGGGCCTGATGTTGCCCCGCCGCAGGTAATTGCCGGTGGCGGCGCTGATGTGGTGGTCGACTGGATGCCGTCGGCTCTTGCCACCCGTGAAAAGGGCCTGCCGCTCGTCAATATCGCCCAGCCGTTCAAGCGCTCGGGCATGATGCTGACCTGCCGCAAGGAGACCGGCATCACCAAGCCACAGGATTTCAAGGGCAAGACCCTCGGCGTCTGGTTCGGCGGCAATGAATATCCGTTCCTGTCGTGGATGAACCATCTGGGCCTGAAGACCGATGGCGGACCGAATGGCGTGACCGTCCTCAAGCAGGGCTTCAACGTCGATCCGCTGATCCAGAAGCAGGCGGACTGCATCTCGACCATGACCTACAACGAATACTGGCAGGTGATCGATGCCGGTATTCCTGCTGATCAACTCGTCACGTTCAAATATGAGGACGAGAAGGTGGCCACGCTCGAAGACGGTCTCTACGTGCTGCAGAAGAGCCTCGATGACCCGAAGATGGTGGAAAAGCTTGCCCGTTTCGTCAAGGCCTCGATGAAGGGCTGGGACTATGCCCGCCAGCATCCGGATGAAGCCGCCAACATCGTGCTTGAAAACGATGCGAGCGGCGCGCAGACGGAAAAGCATCAGAAGCGCATGGTGGCCGAGATCAACAAGCTGACGGAAGGCTCAACCGGCGTGCTCGATGTGGCAGCGGCAGAACGCACCGTCGACACACTCCTCGGCGGCGGTTCCGATCCCGTTATTACCAAGAAGCCGGAAGGCGCCTGGACAACGAAGGTCACGGATGCCGCGAAATAATAATTCGCAGCCGCAATGAAAAAGGCGGGGAGCAATCCCCGCCTTTTGCTTAGAAAGACCGCCCTATTCCGCAGGCAAGGGTGGCTGGGACACCACTTCCAGAAGTTCCCGTTCCAGCCGCGCTTCCTCTTCCGCCTTCGGCTTGGAGAAACCGGCGAGCAGGAGATAGGCAACCGGCGTCAGGAACAGCGTCGAGGCCGTGGCAAGTCCGAGACCGCCGACGATGACCCAGCCGAGGGCAATGCGGGCCTCAGCGCCAGCACCGCTGGCCAGAACCAGCGGAACGCCGCCAAGAATGGCGCAGAGCATGGTCATGACCACCGGGCGCAGCCGGATATTGGAGGCTTCCTCGATGGCCTGCCGCACAGTGCGGCCCTGATCGCGCAAATGATTGGCGAATTCCACAATCAGAATACCGTTCTTGGCCATGATGCCGACAAGCAGCACCAGCCCGATCTGGCTGTATACGTTCATGCTGGTGCCGGTCAGGATCATGGCGAAGACCGCGCAGGCCAGGCCGAGCGGAACAGTCGCCATGACGATAACCGCGCTGATGAAGCTTTCAAACTGTGCGGCCAGCACAAGCAGGATGATCAGGATGGCGAAACCGAAGGTGACGAACATGCTGGCGGAATTCTCGCCGAGCGTTGCCGCCTCGGCGAGCGGAATGATGCGGTAGCCCGGCGGGAGCAGCGGTGCAGCCACCTCCTGCGCCACCTTGTAGGCATCGCCGAGGGCAAAGTCGGGGCTGAGCGCGGCGGTGATGGCGACAGACCGCATCTGCTGCTCACGGGTCAATGCCGGCGGCACGGCCACTTCCGTCAGCTTGGCGATGGTCGCCATCGGCACGAAGCGGCCGTCGCTGGTGCGCATGAAGACGTTTTCCAGATCCGTCGGATCGTTGATCGGATTGGTGGTCGAAACCAGCTTCACGTCAAAACTGCGGTCCTCGATGTAGACCGAACCAATCTTGTAGCCGTCCAGCACCGATTGCAGCGCCTCGGCGAGGCCGGTGATCTCGATGCCGAGATCGGATGCACGCTCGCGATCGATGGACACGGAAAGCTGTGGCTGCGTCGGTTCATTGGTCAGGCGCGGCCGGTCAAAACGTTTGTCCTTTTCGAGCGCCGACACGATCTTGGCAGCGGCCGTTCCGAGGTCGGCGTAACTGGTTCCGACAATGGCGAACTGCAGACCGTTGCCGGCGCCACGAATGCCGAGCGAATTGGGCTGGGCGGCAAAAACCTGGATGCCGGGAATATTGCGCACGCGCTTGGACACGTCGGCGAGAATTTCCTGCTGCGTCCGGTGGCGTTCCTTCCACGTGGCAAGGCTGAGCACCATGAAGCCGCGGTTGGTGTTGCCGTTCAGTCCGGCGATGGAGAAGGTATTCTGGATTTCGCCGGAATCGCGCATTGGCTGGATCAGCGTTTCGATCTGGCGCATCTGGTCGTTGAGATATTCAAGGCTGACACCCTGCGGCGCGGTGATGCGCAGGAAGGCGGAGGCGCGATCCTCACTCGGTGTCAATTCCTGCTTGAGCAGCGAAAAGGCGCCAAAGGCCGCACCGGCAAACAGCAGCGACGCCAGGACCACCAGCCACGGTGCGGCGAGGCACCCGTGCAGCATGCGGCGATAGGCTTCGAGGAACCAGCCTCCTACACGCCTGATCAGGCCGGGCGAATGGTTGATATCCTCATGCTTGGCTTCGCTTGCCGAGAGCAGGCGCGAAGCCAGCATCGGGCAGAGCGTGAGCGCGACGACGGCCGAGAGCAGCACGCAGATTGCCAGCACGAAGCCGAACTCGCGAAACAGACCGCCGGTTTGTCCGGGCAGGAACGAGAGCGGCACGAACACTGCCGCCAGCGTCACCGTCGTTGCAATGACCGCAAAGAACACTTCCTGCGTGCCAAGCACGGCAGCGGCGCGCGGCCCCATGCCCTGGTTGCGGCGCCGGACGATATTTTCGAGCACGACAATGGCATCATCCACCACGAGACCCGTCGCCAGCACCAGCGCCAGCAATGTCAGAATGTTGATCGAGAACCCGGCGAGATAGATCGCCGAGATGGTGCCGATCAGGGCAACCGGCATCGACACGGCAGGGATCAGCGTCGCACGCAGATCCCACAGGAAGAGGTAGATGATCAGGATGATGATGAAGACGGAGGCGCCCAGTGCGATTTCAACCTCATGCACGGCACCGTTGATGAAATCGGCATCGTCACTGGTCACGCGGATATCGACGCCTTCCGGCAATGTCTTCTGCAATTGACCGATGGCCGTCCGGATACCCTTGGAGATATCGAGCGTGTTGGATTGCGCCTGGCGGATAATGCCAAGACCAATACCGGTCTTGCCATTGGCGCGCAGTGTCGACGTGCCGATATCGGGACCAAGCGTCACGGTTGCGACATCCCGGATCTTGGTGCGATCCTTGATGATGATGTTTTCGAAGTCCTCCGGCGTCGACACCGGCGCGGTGGCGCGAACGACGATGCTCTGGGCACTGCTGTTGATCTGGCCGGCAGGCGTGTCGAACGCCATCGTATCAAGGGCCGTGCGGACATTGGCGACCGTCAGCCCGAGGCTTGCCAGTTTGCCCTGATCGATGTCGATGCGGAAAATCTTGCTGCGGTTGCCGTTGATCTGCACGTCGGCGACGCCGGGCACTGATGCAAGCACATCCTTGATCTGGTCTTCGACCAGAACGGTCATGTCTTCAACGGGCATCGTGGTCGAGGTGACGGCAAGGCGCATCACCGCATCGGCATTGGCATCCGCCTTGACGATCTGCGGCGGGTCGGCCTGTTCCGGCAGCGTGTTGGTGATGCGGCTGATGGCATCGCGCATATCGGCGGCGGCAACGTTGAGATCGACGCCGTCGTTGAATTCCACGGTGACGCGGCTGATACCGAAGGATGAGCTGGAGGAAATGGCTTTGACGCCGGAAACGCGCGACACCGCGCCTTCAATCGCAGCGGTCAGCTCGCGGTCGACCGTTTCGGCCGCGGCGGCCTGGAATGTTGTGGATACCGTCACCACGGGCCGGTCGACGTCCGGCAGTTCGCGCACGTCGACGCCATAATAGGCGGCAAGCCCGGCAACCACGATCAGGGCATTGAGCACCAGGGCCAACACCGGGCGGCGGATGAAAAGGGCGGTGAAATTGGAGCCGGACTGTCCGTGCGAATTGCTCACGCCACACCTCAGCCCTGTTCGCCAACGGAAGCCAGCGGCCGCGCGCCGGAATCTGTCTGGTTGGCAGGCTGGCCCTTGATCTGGACCGTACCACCCTGGCGAACGGCCTGCACGCCTTCGGCGACGATAAGGTCACCCGGGTTGATCTCGGCATTGACCAGAACATAGGCTGCATTGCGCTGCATGATGCGGACGGGAACGCGCTGCGCCTTGTTATCGGCAATCTTCCAGATATAGGCACCGTCCGTGCCCCACTGGATCGCCAGCGGATCGACCGTCGGATAGGTCTCTCCGGCAAATCCCATATTCACCTGGAAAGCCATGCCTTCGCGCAGGGCATCGTTCGGATTGGTGATCCTCGCCTGCACCTGCAGCGTGCGGCTGTCAGGATCGATGCGGTTGTCGATGGCATTGATCGTGCCCTTGAACGTCTCGCCCGGACGGGCAACGGAAGTGGCGGTGACGGCGGCGCCGACCTTGATGGCCGGGGCAAAGCGTTCCGGCACCCAGAAATCCACCAGCACTTCGCTGCGATCGGCGATGGTCGCGATCTGCGTCGTCGTGGTGATGTAATTGCCGGCACTCACGGGGAGAATACCGACGATGCCGCCAATCGGCGCCTTGACGGCGCGCCGGTCCAACGCCAGTTCGGCCTCACGCAGGTCGAGACCGGCATTGTCGACAGCCAATCCGGCATCGGACACCTGCACAGCGGAAACGGTGTTGGTGGTGCTGAGATTTTCCGCGCGTTTCAGCTTGGTCTGGGCGTCCTTGAGCATCGTGCGCGCCTTGTCGGCCGCGATGGTCTCCGCCTCGGAATCAAGCCGGGCAATCACGTCACCAGCCTCAACCTTGGTGCCCGAAGTGACCAGGATTTCCGTCATGCGTCCCGCAGCAAACGGCGTGACCGAAACCGAGCTCTTTGCCTTGCCCGTGCCGATGGCCGACAGCTTGTCATTGATCTTGGCCGCGTTGGCGGCTCGGACGACGACGATCGGAACGGCCTGTCCGCCCCGTCCCTGCCCATTGGGTTGGGCTGGTTCCTTTGCCGCGGTCTGAACCTTGTCGGCACCGGCCTTTTTCAGGAAACTGGATGCGCCCGGAAAGAAATACAGCCATCCCGCGCCGGCAACGGCTAGGATAACGACAACCAGAACAAGTTGTTTCCAGACTTTCATACATCACTCCAAAAAGGCCGGTTCCGCCACCCGCGGAGCCAGCACCACTGTATTTTTGATTGTATCCCAATGCGCATCCCGGCGCGAAAGGTTGTTTAGCGACATGAATAAAGCGCTTTGATGTCGCCGTTAATGACAAAACGGTGAGGTTACAAAGATTTAATGCAAATGCCTGCGAGGCTTTGACTGCAGAATTTAGCCGGTTATGCCCGGTTCTGCTTGATGGGCGGTTTCTGCCGTGCAACATGGCGGGCGGAAATTCCGGAAGGAGAGCATTCAATGGCGACGAAGACCGACATTGCACGCCGCGTGTTCAATCACACGTGGAAACTCGACCCCATTGTCCGCAGTCTGCTGGATACGGATTTCTATAAATTGCTGATGCTGCAGATGATCTGGGGTGTTTACCCCAAGGTTGATGCAACCTTCACGCTGATCAACCGCACCACACGCGTCCGGCTGGGCGACGAGATCGACGAGGAAGAACTGCGCGCGCAACTCGACCATGCCCGCACCATCCGCTTTTCCAAGAAGGAAATGATCTGGCTTGGCGGTAATACGTTCTATGGCAAGAAGCAGATCTTCGAACCCGACTTTCTCGAATGGCTGACGCATTTCCAGCTGCCGGAATATGAGCTGACCAAACGGGACGGCCAGTACGAGCTGAACTTCCATGGCCCATGGATGTACACGACCATGTGGGAAATCCCGGCGCTCACCATCATCAATGAACTGCGCTCGCGCGCGGCGATGAAGAAGATGGGGCGGTTCGAACTCGACGTGCTCTATGCCCGTGCCAAGGCCAAGATGTGGACGAAGGTGGAACGGCTGCGCTCCCTGCCCGATATCCGGATTTCCGATTTCGGCACCCGCCGCCGCCATTCGTTCCTGTGGCAGCGCTGGTGCGTGGAAGCCCTGAAGGAAGGCATCGGCGAAGCCTTTACCGGCACCAGCAATGTGCTCCTCGCCATGGACAATGACCTGGAAGCGCTCGGCACCAATGCGCACGAGCTGCCGATGGTCCTGGCGGCGCTCAGCCGGACGGACGAGGAATTGCTGAAGTCGCCCTACAAGGTGCTGCAGGACTGGAACCGCTACTATGGCGGCAATCTTCTCATCGTGCTGCCGGACGCATTCGGGACCGCTGCCTTTCTGCGCGATGCACCCGACTGGGTTGCCGACTGGACGGGTTTTCGCCCGGACAGTGCGCCGCCAATCGAGGGCGGGGAAAAGATCCTGTCCTGGTGGCGCTCCAGGGGCAAGGACCCGCGCGGCAAACTCCTGGTGTTTTCAGACGGGCTTGACGTCGAGACGATCGAAGAAACCTATCATCACTTCAAGGGCAAAGTGCGCATGAGCTTCGGCTGGGGGACAAACCTCACCAATGATTTCGAGGATTGCGCACCGCGTTTCAACGATCAGCTCAATGCCATTTCCCTGGTCTGCAAGGTCAGCGAAGCCAATGGCCGTCCTGCCGTCAAGCTTTCGGACAATCCGAAGAAGGCAACCGGCGACGCAGCCGAAATCAAACGCTATCTGGAGTTGTTCGGCGCGGAAGACCGGGTGGAACAGGCCGTGAAGGTTTAAGCGGAAGAAGCCGCATTGCCATCCTGCGTGGACCGATATGAATAAAACCCCGCCGGCAAGCCGGCGGGGTTTGGAAATTCAGCGTCGACCGGACGGCTGTTACTGCAGCATGACTGTCTGCAGCTCGTGTTCCTGCGCGCCGACAAGGATATTGTCGCGTTCATCGGAAAGCACGATGGGGTCGCCATTGGCGGCAAAGAGCGCCCAGAGCTCGACACCCGGTGTCATCGGCGGCAATGCTGGGAAACTGGTGGCGAGATCGTCAGTCTTCACCTTGCGCATATAGGCGACCTGTCCGGCGCCAAGACGCGAGAATTCCAGTTCACTCAGGAAATTCTTCGAAACAGTATTTTGCATATCAGCCTCCATATTCGGACAGTCCTTCCAAAGGCCCCGTCCTGTTAGAGCCACACTACTGCGCCATGCGTCCACCTGGACGCATAAAGGACGCAGTAGCCCTTTAGTGGCGCATAATCCTTTCCAAAAATCGAAGTGATTTTTGGGGTTATGCGCTAGTCCTGAACTGCAATGTTGATGCGTTTGACCAATCGTTCGGGTTCCGGACGGTCGAGATCGATCGACAGAAGCCCATTCTTCAATGTAGCAGCACTCACGCGCATTCCATCGGCAAGAACGAAAATGCGCTGGAATTGGCGCGCGGCAATGCCACGATGCAGATATTCCCGTTCGCTTTCATCGGCCTGCCTGCCGCGGATGACCAACTGATTGTCCTCTGTCGTCACTTCGAGATCGTCATTGGAGAAGCCGGCGACCGCGAGGGTGATGCGAAGCTGTTCCCGGCCGCTGTCGGCGTGGATGCGTTCGATATTGTAGGGCGGGTAGCCATCACCGGATTTGGCGATACGCTCCAGCGTCTTTTCCATCGTGTCGAAACCAAGCAGCAAAGGGCTTGAAAACGGTGTCATTCGTGTCATCTGTGCAGTCCTCAGAAAAGCGACCGAAAAGAGAAACCCGGAGATGGCATTTCCCTTCTGTCCTTTGATATGGTCGATCGGCAAGCAGACTTCAAGAGAATGAAAGCAAGAGATGACGCGGAAAATCATAATTGACACCGATCCCGGCCAGGACGATGCGCTGGCGATCCTTCTGGCGCTGGCAAGCCCGGAACTGGATGTTCTGGGAATCACGGCGGTTGCCGGCAATGTTCCCCTGGACCTGACCAAAACCAACGCCCGGAAGATCTGTGAACTAGCAGGACGGACGGATGTGAAGGTCTTTGCCGGTGCCGACCGGCCCCTGATGCGCGCGCTGGTCACGGCTGAAAACGTCCACGGCAAGACCGGTCTCGATGGCCCGGACCTGCCGGAACCCGCCATGCCTCTGCAGGACCAGCATGCGGTCGATTTCATCATCGAGACCTTGCTGACGCAGGAGAGCGGCAGTGTGACCCTGTGTCCGCTCGGTCCCCTCACCAATATTGCCCAGGCTCTGATCCGCGCCCCGCAGATCGCCACACGCATCCGCGAAATCGTGCTGATGGGCGGCGGCTTTTTCGAGGGCGGCAACATCACCCCGACGGCCGAATTCAACATCTATGTCGATCCGCAGGCGGCCCACATCGTGCTGACATCGGGTGTACCCATCGTGATGCTGCCACTGGATGTGACGCACAAGGCTTTGACCAGCGCCAGGCGGATTGAGCGCTTCCGCGCCATGGGAACCCGGTCCGGCGCTGCGTCCGCGGAGCTGCTGGAATTCTTCGAGCGGTTCGATGAAGAGAAATATGGCAGCGATGGCGGCCCGCTGCATGATCCGAACGTTATTGCCTATCTCCTGAAGCCGGAGCTTTACAAGGGGCGGCATTGCAATGTCGTCGTGGAAACGGCGTCAGACCTTACCCTCGGCATGACCGTCGTCGACTGGTGGGGCGTGACCGACAGGCCGAAAAACGCCTTTTATATACGCGATGTGAACGATGAGGGTTTCTTCGACCTCCTGATTGAACGCATCGCCCGTCTTCCCTGAACCAAAGCAGGTCCGGCAGCCCGCCGCCGGACCTATCTCCTTGTTTCATCACGAAAAGGTGAGTCGGCGTAAACCTTCAGTCAGCAATTTCCGCGCATAATCCTCCCGTGACCGGAAGGCCCGCAAGGGCTGCGCTCAAGCCTGTTGGGATCGATATGCTGACACGACGGACGTTCCTCTGCGGATTGATGGTGACCGTTGCCGCGCCTCGGGCAGCTTCGGCAAAACCCAGGAAATCCTTTATCCTCAACCCGGAATACATGCCGCAAATCGTTGATTACCCGACCTATGAAGAGGCCGGAACCGTCATCATCGATCCGCGCAACCGCTTTCTCTACCTCGTCGAGGATGAGTATTCAGCCATCCGTTACGGCATCGGCGTCGGACGGGCCGGACGGGCCTTCTCGGGAACGGCGGAAGTGGGGCGCAAAGCCAAATGGCCGCGCTGGCAGCCGACGGACAACATGATCAAACGCCAGCCGGAAAAATATGCCCGCTATGCGGACGGGGTTGCCGGCGGCGGCAGCAATCCACTGGGGGCCCGCGCCCTCTACCTCTACCGCAATGGCCGCGACACCTATTACCGCATCCATGGCACCACCGAACCCTCGTCGATCGGCAAGGCCGTCTCCAACGGTTGCATCCGCATGATCAACGAGCACGTGGTTGACCTGTACGACCGCGTTCCCCTGGGAACCGCGGTCGTCGTCCTGTGAACCGGATCGTTCAGGAGCGCGTGTCGGGCACGCGGCGCCAGCTATAGGTGCCCGCCCTGGTGTGGGAGCCGCGGCCCGGCTGATAATAGACCGGCGTGTCGTGCAGGTTATGGTTGGCGAGGCGTGTCAACGTCACCGCGTGGGTGACCTTCAGCGTGTCAAAGCCGGTGCGCAGCATATAGGCGACCTGATCGATCAGCACATCGCCGACCGCACGCAGTTCACCCTGGTACTGATGGCGATCCTTCAGGACCTCGGCCTTCGAATAGGAGCGGCCGTCATTGAAGGCTGGAAACTGCAGCGCAATCACAGGGATTGAACCGAGCAACGGCAGAAGCGGATCGATGCTTTCGCCGGGCGCGACGGAAACGCCGATCCGCCGGTTGGTCGCATTGCGCACGCCCTCATCAAGCCCGAGCCAGACGGCCAGCGGCAGGATGACCGCCGGGGCATCGCCTGCCTCCTCCAGCGTTTCAGCCGTGATATAGGGGTCCTCGCGGAAACCCTCGCGGCCCCAAAGCTGGCTCTCGGGCTTTTCAGACATGTCACTCATAGATTCGAATCCGTCAGGGAAATATTGCTCAACTGGTCGGTAAGGCCAGTCAGGTGGATACCGCATTCGGTTTTATCGGTGCCTGCCCAGCGGCCAGCACGGTCATCTTCGCCGTCCTTCACCGGGGACGTGCAGGGCATGCAGCCGATGGACCGGTAGCCTTCCGCAACAAGCGGGTGCGGCGGCAACTGGTTGGCAGCCATATAGGCCTTCAGGTCCGCTGAGGTCCAGCGTGCCAGCGGATTGATGCGCACGCGCGCACCCACGGACTCGAACACCGGCAGTGCCGTGCGTGTCGAGGCCTGGAACTGCTTGCGCCCGGTCATCCACGCGCGGTACGGCGCGACAGCACGGGCCATCGGCTCGACCTTGCGGATATAGCAGCAGCGGTCCTTGTTGGTCATGGACAGCGCCCCGAAAGGATCCTCGTCTTTCAGGCTCTGCTTGAGCGGGTGGATGTCCTGCACATCGGTCAGGCCAAGTTCGTGCACGAGCTGGTCGCGGTAGCGCAGGGTTGCCGGGAAATGTTTGCCGGTTTCGAGAAAGAGCACCGGCAGGGCGCGATCCACCTGCGCGATCAGGTGCAGAAGCACCGAGGATTCCGCCCCGAAAGAGGAAACCACGGCGATATCCTGTTTGAAGAGCTGGGTAATCGCCAGTTCGATGATCTGTGCCGGGTCGAGATTGCCATGGCGGGCTTCCAGCGCACGCGCCTCGTCCGCAACGGTGATCGCATTGGTTTCAAGCAGCATTGGCAGCCTCGCTATAGAGCGCATCCTTGAAGGGAGCAGCGCCCAGGCGCCGGTAAGCGGCAAGGAAGGTTTCTTCCTTGTCCGTCCGGATTTCGAGATAGCGGTCGACAATGGTCTCGATCGCATCGACGATTTCTTCGGAAGAGAAGCCGCGCCCGGTGATATCGCCGATGGTGCAGACCTCGTCACCGGAGCCGCCGAGAGAAATCTGGTAGAGTTCCTCGCCCTTCTTCTCAACGCCCAGAATGCCGATATGACCGACATGGTGATGGCCGCAGGCATTGATGCAGCCCGATATCTTCAGTTTGAGCTCGCCGATGTCGGCCTGGCGCGCCGGATCGGCAAAGCGTTCCGATATGCGCTGGGCAACCGGGATAGAGCGGGCTGTCGCCAGCGCGCAATAATCCAGACCAGGGCACGAAATGATGTCGGTGATCAGCCCCGCATTGGCGGTGGCGAGACTGTCGGTCAGCAGCAGATCGTAAACAATGCGCAGATCGGCGATCGCCACATGCGGCAGAATGAGGTTCTGCTCGTGGCTGACGCGGATTTCGTCCTGGGAGAACTGTTCGGCAATATCGGCAACCAGATCCATCTGGGCATCGGTGGCATCGCCCGGAATGCCGCCGATCGGCTTCAGGGAAATGGTCACGACACCGTAATCCGGGTTCTTGTGCGGTGTCACGTTCTGGTCGACCCAGGCGGCAAAGACATGATCCGCCTTGCGCGCGCTGGCCAGTGCCGACCAGCCTTCCGGCCGCTGCGGGAGGTGCGGCGGACGGAAGTAGCTGTCGATGGCATCGACATCCGTCTGCGGCAGCTTCAGGTCGCTGTTCTTCAGCGCCAGCCATTCGGTTTCCACCTGGCGGGTCAGCTCTTCCGTGCCGGTTTCATGCACGAGAATCTTGATGCGCGCCTTGTACTTGTTGTCACGGCGCCCGTTCAGATTGTAAACGCGCATGATCGCCGTGGTATAGGTCAGCAGATCCTCGACGGGCAGGAAGTCGCGGATCTTCTTGGCAACCATCGGCGTGCGGCCCTGGCCACCGCCGACATAGACGGCAAAACCGATCTCGCCCGCCGCATTCTTTTTCAGGTGCAGGCCGATATCGTGCACCTGAATGGCAGCACGGTCACGCTCGGCGCCGGTAACGGCAATCTTGAACTTGCGCGGCAGGTAGGAGAATTCCGGATGCATCGACGACCACTGGCGCAGGATTTCCGCGTAGGGGCGCGGATCGGCAACCTCATCGGCGGCAGCACCGGCAAAGTGATCGGCGGTCACATTGCGGATACAATTGCCTGACGTCTGCAGGGCATGCATCTCGACTTCGGCAAGTTCATCGAGAACTTTCGGCATGTCCTTGAGGGCGGGCCAATTGTATTGAAGGTTCTGGCGCGTGGTGAAATGACCATAACCGCGGTCATAGGTGCGGGCGATATGGGCAAGCTTGCGCATCTGACGCGACGACAATGTGCCGTAGGGAATGGCGACGCGCAGCATATAGGCATGCAGTTGCAGATAGACGCCATTCATCAGCCGCAGCGGCCGGAACTGGTCCTCGGTCAGCTCACCGGCAAGACGGCGTTCGACCTGATCCTTGAACTGTTCAACACGGGCGGAAACAAACGCGTGGTCAAACTCATCGTAACGATACATTCTGCGAGGCCTTCAATTATCAGTTAAGCAGCGTTTGCCGCAGGCTTTTCCGCCTGCTTGCCAAGGTCAAGACGGACGGTGGGGCCGAGCTGGCGGATGCGCTCGCGCAGGCGGACCGGATAAAGATGTTCGCCGCGCTCTTCCACATCAATGACATTGACGTCGATGACAAGATTGGACTTGATCGCCACCTTGCCCGCTTCCTCCAGCGCCGCCGCTGCTTCCGCATGGCGGGCCACGAGGGCACCGTCAATGTGATCGAGCCATTCGCCGTTGGCCCCAAGCCATACGGCTTCGCCATCGGTCAGACGGTTTGCGGTGAGAACTTTAACACTCATGATCATCATCCTTCGCAATCAAGCGGCATTGGATTGAAGGCGGCGCGCTGCCACCGAAGAGGTTGGGGTGCGGATGGCCAGCGGCTCGGCCTTGTCGATCGCCGCACCAGCCACGGCGTCACCAATGACCACCATGACCGGGCCATCCAGGTCGGGGCGCTGTTCCAGCGCCGGCAAATCGTGCAGCGTGCCATGGAACATGCGGCGATCCGCACGTCCGGCATTTTCGATCACCGCCACGCCGGTATCGGCATGCAGACCGGCACGCATCAGGCGCTCGGCGACGGAGGCTGCAACGCTGCGGCCCATATAAACCGCGATGGTTGCGCCTGAGATGGCGAGGCGCGCCCAATCGGGCAGCACCTCGCCTGCCATGTCATGACCCGTAGTGAACACAAGGGAGGATGCGACACCACGCAGGGTCAGAGGCAGTTGCATATCGGCTGCCGCGGCAAAGGCCGAGGTGATGCCGGGAACGATCTCGAAGGGGATACCGGCGGACCGCAGCGCCGCCATTTCCTCACCGGCACGGCCATAGACCAGCGGATCGCCGGATTTGAGGCGCACGACGCGCTTGCCTTCACGGCCGAGCGAAACGAGAAGTGTGTTGATTTCCGCCTGGCTTTTCGAATGGCAGCCCTTGCGCTTGCCGACCGACAGCCGGGCTGCGTCGCGGCGGCCCATGGAAACGACTGCCTCGGGCACCAGCGCATCATAAACGATGACATCAGCTTCCATGAGAACGCGGTGCGCACGCAGGGTCAGCAAATCCTCAGCGCCGGGGCCTGCGCCGACCAGCCAGACATAGCCCTTCGGCTCGTCCTGATTGTCGAGGAGCAGCCCGGCAGCCTGGCGGGCACCGTCGAGATCATTGTTGTAGACCTTGCCGGCAACATCGCCCGAGAAGAAGGAGCGCCAGAACAGGCGCCGTGGCAGGCCCTTTTTCACCAGCTTTTCAACGGCCGGACGATAGGCATTGGCGAGACGGGCAAGATCACCCAGGCGCGGCGAGAACGCGGCATCAATACGGGCGCGAATGATCTGGCTAAGCACGGGGCCTGTGCCTTCCGAGCCAATGGCAATGGCAATCGGCGCACGGTTGACGATGGCGGGGGTGAAGAAGTCGCAAAGTTCCGGACGGTCGACCACATTGACCGGAACATGCTGGCGGCGTGCCTCGGCGGCAATGGCGCTGTCGCGCGCTTCATCGCCCGTGGCAACAAAGGCCAGCTTTGCACCGGAGAGGTGCTTTGGAGAAAAAATGTCCGCGATATGCTCGTGACGGCCAGCGCGGATGAAATCGGCAAGGTCCTGTTCGGGTTCCGCAGCGACAACGCGGATCATCGCATTTGTCTGCGCCAGAAGCCGAACCTTGTTCAGTGCTTCTTCGCCTTCGCCGACAACCACAACCACTTCATTCCGCACGCGGAAGAAGGCAGGAAAGACAGAAAGCTGGTTGGCATGAAAAGACATGAGCAAGACAATCCCGGTGAATGCTGGGATTATCGTTGATCGGACCGCGCTTTATAAGGAACAGAAGTGCGCCGAATCGAACGGCGGAGCATAGAATTTCTGAAAATCCCGGAACAAGCGGATTCTCTTTCCATGCATTGCAAGAAAATGCCTCCCAGCCTTTGCCGGGACCAGCAAGGCGGGACAAGCGACAGCAAACGGCACCGGATCAAGCGGTGGCGGTTTGATACACGACTACTTTTATCGTGTTAATGCAGAAATGCAAGTCCATTGTGCATATCCGGCGAGAGAAGGGGACATATCAAAACCTCCTGCGCTGGTTCAAAATTCGTATCGCGAAAATTTATTATTGTAAAACGATAATTTCTTGCTATCCTTACAGAAGAAAATTCACAGAGGTGCCCCATGAGCAATCTTTCTTCGCTTGATATACCAACGACTGGACGCACGCCGGCTCACCGCGCGGAGCGCATCCGGCGTTTCAGCAAAATCATGTCCGGCCTGTATCTCGCCACATCGGTCGTCCTGACTGCCGGAACGCTCTGCTACTGGCTTGCGACGCCGCAGGCCGATATTCTGGCTTCGGCCGGTTTGCCGGCAGCCGGAGCCGGAAACCTTGGTTTCCCGACACGTCTTCTTGCCTTCCTCGTCTCGATGCTGCCGCTGGCAGCGTTGATCTGGGGATTGGGGCAGGCCCGGCGCTGCTTTGACGGCTTTGCCAGACAACAGTTCTTCACGGCCGAAACCGTTGGCAGCTTGCGTGCGTTTGCAATGGCGGTCTTCGTATCGACGCTCCTTCAGCCCTTCGCCTATTCCGCCCTCTCGCTCATCCTGACCTGGACCAACCCGGCCGGGCAGCGTGCTTTGGCCATAGGCATCAGCTCGGACATGCTGCTTGGGCTGCTGTTTGCCGGAACCATCACCGTCATTGCCTGGGTGATGCGCGAAGCCATCGCGATAGCCGATGAAAATGCCCAGTTCGTCTGAGGATCAGCCCATGCCCATCAAAGTCAGGCTCAATGTCATGCTGGCCGAGCGCAATGTGAAATCCAAGGATCTGGCGGAACATGTCGGAATAACGGAAGCCAATCTGTCCCTGCTCAAACAGGGCAAGGTGAAAGGCATCCGCTTCGAAACCCTGGAGCGCATCTGCGACTATCTCGACTGCCAGCCCGGCGATCTCATGCGCTACGACAAGGAGGAGAGCTAGGCGGTGAAAATGGCCGGCACGTGCACCGGCCAGCGCCACGGCACAATCGCCACGAGATCATAGCGCAATGACAGGTTTGCATAATCGGGCTGACGCACGAGCCAGAGATCGGCAGCCGCCTCAATGCGCTGCATGGCGGTCCAGGTCACCGCCTCCATCGCCTGTTCGAGTGTCGGACGGGCCTTCACCTCCACAATGAGGACAAGGTCGCCGCGCCGGGCAATGAGGTCGATCTCCCCCTGTTTGGTGCGGTGGCGCCGCGCGACAATGCGAAAGCCTTTCAGCATCAGGGCAAGCGCGGCGAAATACTCAGCGGAGTGGCCGCGCCGGTAAGCCCTGTGTCGCTTGCCCGCGCCCGTCATTTCATTGCGAGCAACCGCTGATAGAGTTCGCCCTTCGGACGGCCCGTCATGCGTGATGCTTCACCTGCGGCCTTGGAGGGCGGCATTTCCAGTGCCAGTGCGCGCAGCAGCGCATCGATATCATCGTCGGTGCGGGCAATGTTCTGATCGCCCTCGGGCGGTCCCACGACAAGAACCACCTCGCCGCGGATCCGGTCTTCGCCATCGAACTGCGCCGCCAGTTCCACCAGCGGCAGGGTAACCACCGTCTCGTAGGTTTTGGTCAGTTCGCGGCACAGCGATGCCTGCCGCTTCGGGCCGAACACCTCGACCATATCCGCCAGCGTCGCCGCGGCACGATTGGGCGATTCAAAGAAGACCAGCGCAGCATCCAGCGTCTTCAGGGATTCAAGTTTCGACCGGCGCTGCCCCTGTTTCGACGACAGAAACCCGGCGAAGTAAAAGCTGTCGGTAAACAGCCCCGAGGCCGTCAGCGCCGCCAGCACCGAGGATGCGCCGGGAATAGGCACCACGCGGATACCGGCAGCCTTGGCTTCCGGTACGAGACGCCCGCCAGGGTCGGAGACCAGCGGCGTCCCCGCATCCGATACCAGCGCCACGCTTTTCCCCGAAAGCAGGGCTTCGATCAGCTTTGGCCCGGCTTCCCCGGCATTGTGTTCATGATAGGCATAGGGACGCCGGGAAATCCCGTATCTGTCGAGAAGAACACGGCTGACGCGTGTATCCTCGCAGGCGATCACATCGGCGGCTGCGAGGGTTTCGATGCCGCGCAGCGTCATATCGCCGAGATTGCCGATGGGTGTGGCGACGATGTAAAGCGCCGGCTCGAGCGGCCGGGCGCGAAACGCCGTGTTGCCGATCTGATAGTCCCGTTCCCTGGTTTCCCCGTCAGACACGCCGCACCCTCACGCTGCCAGATCGGCAATGACCGCATTCAGAACGATAGCGCCTTCGGGCGTCGTGCGGATGCGGCTGTTGCCGATATATTCGATCAGACCCTGTTCAGCCAAGGAAATCACGCGCTTTTCCTTGACGCCGTGGCCGGTCAGCCGCTCGTAGCGGGCAAGATCGATGCCTTCGACAAGCCGTAGGCCCATCAGCAGGAATTCATCGCCTTCCTGTTCGCCGGTGAGCAGTTCCTCTTCAACGACGCCATGACCATTGCTCTCGACCCTGCTGACCCAGGTTTCGGGGTGACGCTCGGTGATCGTCACCGCACGCTTGCCGTTTTCGATGAAACGGCCATGCGCGCCGGGACCAACGCCGACATACTCGCCATACCGCCAGTAGACCAGATTGTGCTGGGATTCGGCTCCGGGTGCCGCGTGATTGGAAATCTCATAGGCCGGCAGGCCGCGCCCGGCCGTCACATCCTGCGTTTCCGCATAGAGCGCTGCCGCATGATCGCCGTCGGGCGTGATCAGTTTGCCGGCTTTCCACAACTGGTAGAAGGGCGTGCCTTCTTCAATCGTCAATTGATAAAGCGACAGATGATCGGCCGCATAGGAGATGGCCCGGTTCAGTTCCTCGCGCCATGCCTCGATCGTCTGGTCGGGCCGGGCATAGATCAGATCGAAGGACAGGCGCGGAAAAATATCGCGTGCCAGCCCGATTGCCACCAGGGCTTCCTCGACATTGTGCATGCGCCCGAGCCGCCGCAGGTCCGCATCGTTCAATGCCTGCACACCCAGCGAGACGCGATTGACGCCTGCCGCCCGGTAGCCGCGAAAACGGTTGGCCTCGACACTGGTCGGATTGGCTTCCAGCGTGATCTCGATATTGTCGGGCACAGTCCAGTTCTTCGCGATCTCATTGAGCACGGACCCGACAGTTTCCGGCTCCATCAGGGATGGCGTGCCGCCACCGAGAAAAATGCTGGAAATCGTGCGCGGACCGGTGCGCGCGCGCATGGTCGCCATTTCGCGGGCGAAGGCCGCGGTAAACCGAAGCTGGTCCACCGGCTGGTGACGGACATGCGAATTAAAATCACAATAGGGGCACTTGGCCATGCAGAAGGGCCAGTGGACGTAAATGCCAAAGCCCCCTTCGCTCTCCTGACCGCGCAGCAATGGGGTCATCAGGCCCCCAGACAATCACGGGCAAAATGCTGGAAAGCCCGTGCCCGATGCGACAAAGCATCGGCTTCGCCCGGCTTCCAGCCATGTTTCTGCTCGGCGGTCATTTCCCCGAAGGTCGCATCATAGCCCTGCGGCTTGAACACCGGATCAAAACCGAAACCGGCGGTGCCGCGCGGCGGCCAGACAATCTCGCCCTCTACTTCGCCGCGATAATAATTGGCTTCACCGTCAGGCCATGCGAGGCAGATCACCGAAACGAAACGCCCGCCGCGATCCCTGGCATCGGTGATTCCCCGGTCCCGCAGCGCGGTTTCCACCTTTTGCATCCCATGGGCGAAATCTCGCTTGCCATCCGGCAGTTCCGCCCAGTTGGCGGTATAAACGCCGGGGTCGCCGTCCAGCGCATCGACACAGAGGCCGGAATCATCTGATAGCGCGACAAGGCCGGTCGCCTTGGCCGCCGCGAAAGCCTTGATATAGGCGTTCTCTTCAAATGTGGTGCCGGTTTCATCCGGTTCCGGCAGGCCGAGATCGCCCGCCGACACCACTTCGAAACCGAAGGGGCCAAGCAGATCGATCATTTCCTGGATCTTGCCCTTGTTGTGGCTGGCAACGAGCAGTTTGCCTTTTTCAAGTGTTCTCATGTCAGGTTCCATAAAGCCGGTTCGGCAAATTCAATCGAGTTTCCGGACGGATCGCGGAAATATAGGGAGCGGGCACCATTGGGCCAGTCAAATTCAGTTTCGATGGCGATACCATTGGCCTCAAGATGGGACTTCCAGCCGGAAATTTCATCCCGCGTTGCACGGAAACAGACGTGACCAGGCCCCTTGGCACCATGCGCCGGGATGGGAAGACCGCCTTTGGGCCTTTCCGCCAGCTTTTCCGCATTAAACAGGATCAGGACGCCGGCTCCGCAGCGGAAAAAGACCGATTCATCGCCCGCCCGCAGGATAACGTCCAGTCCGAGTATATCGGTATAGAACCGTGCAGCCACGTCGATATCGGTCACATACAGAGCTGTTTCCAGAATACCCGATGGCTGCATGGTGTTTTCCGCTTACGAGACCGCCATTTTCTGCAGGGAAACCAGCCGGGTAATGCCGTTGCGGGCAAGCCCCATCAAGGCCAGCAGCTCGTCCTGCGAGAATGGCTCGCCTTCCGCCGTTCCCTGCACTTCGACGATACCACCTTTGCCGGTCATGACGAAATTGGCATCGGTCTGCGCCGTTGAATCCTCGGCATAGTCGAGGTCGATCACCGGTGTACCATTGGAGATGCCGCAGGAGATCGCCGCGACATGATCCTTCAATACCTTCTCGACCTTGAGCATCTGGCGTGTTTCCATCCAGCGCAGGCATTCGTGCAAGGCAACCCAGCCGCCGGTGATGGCTGCCGTACGGGTGCCGCCATCCGCCTGAATGACATCGCAATCCACGGTGATCTGCACTTCGCCCAGCGCCTGCAGGTCCACGACAGCACGCAGCGAACGGGCGATGAGACGCTGGATTTCCAGTGTGCGGCCGCCCTGCTTGCCGGATGACGCCTCGCGGCGCATGCGATCGCCGGTCGAACGCGGCAGCATGCCGTACTCCGCCGTTACCCAGCCCTTGCCGGTGTTGCGCATCCAGCCCGGTACCTTTTCCTCCAGGCTGGCGGTGCACAGAACGTGGGTATCGCCAAACTTGACCAGGCACGAGCCTTCAGCATGTTTGGAAACGCCGCGCTCGAAGGAAATGGCGCGCATTTCGTCTGGAGCTCGTTTGGAAGGACGCATGGATTGACCTCTTGAAAATATGGTTGTCCGGCCTTTTAGAGCAACGGAGGCTTAAATGGAACCATGAAGCAAAAGCTTTGATGATTGCGCCGACAATGCCTATATTCCCTGACAGAGAACAAGGGCGTCACACAGAATGAACAAGGCAGTTACTCCCGAACCATTGCAGTCCCTCGATCAGCGGTCGCGGGATATTTTCCGGCGCATCGTCGAGAGCTATCTCGGCGACGGCGAACCCGTCGGATCGCGCAACCTGTCGCGTATCCTGCCCGTCGCGCTTTCTCCGGCGACAATCCGCAATGTCATGAGCGATCTCGAGCATCTCGGCCTTGTCTACGCGCCGCACGTCTCGGCGGGACGGCTGCCGACCCAATTGGGCCTGCGGTTCTTTGTCGATGCCTTCATGGAAGTGGGCGACCTTTCCTCCGACGAGCGCAATTCCATCGAGGCGCAGGTACGGGCGGGCGGCGACGCCCAGTCGAGCGAGAACATGCTGACGCAAGCCAGCCAGATCCTGTCGGGCATGTCGCGCGGTGCCGGACTTGTGCTTGCGACCAAAGCGGAAGGCGCGCTCAAGCACATCGAGTTTGTGCGGCTGGAACCCACCAAGGCGCTGGCGGTGCTGGTGACCCAGAGCGGCGATATTGAAAACCGGGTCGTCGATCTGCCGCCCGGCGTGACGCCATCGCAGCTGATCGAAGCATCGAATTTTCTCAACGCGCATATTCAGGGCCGCACCATCACCGAAGCGCGCGCCGAAATTGCCCGGCTCAAAGATGAAACCCAGCAGGCACTCGATACCCTGTCGCAACACCTGGTCGAACAGGGACTGGCCGTCTGGGGCGGCACGGGTGGCGGCCAGCCGCCACGGCTCATCGTGCGCGGGCGCGGGAACCTCCTGGATTCCATCAACGCCGAAGCGGATCTCGACCGGCTGCGCCATCTGTTCGATGATCTCGAAACCAAGGAAGGCACCATACAACTGCTCGATCTGGCGGAAGCAGGATCGGGCGTGCGCATTTTCATCGGCTCCGAGAACAAGCTGTTTTCGCTCTCCGGCTCATCTCTGGTGATCGCGCCCTATCGCGACTCGGAACAGCGGGTGATCGGTGCCCTTGGCGTTATCGGCCCAACCCGGTTGAACTATGCGCGCATTGTTCCGATGGTGGACTACACCGCGCAACTGGTCTCAAGACTGCTGCGCTAATGCCGGGGATGTTGAACCGGGGCATTCCGGCGTGCGAACTTCCGCCGCGCCGGGCATTTGCACTTGATTTTCATGGCCTAAACCTCGATATCCAGCGCACATTCGATTTATGAACGGACAGGATAGATGACTGAAGAAAAGAAACATCATGACGCACCCGATCTCGATCAGCGCGATCTGAAGAATCCGCGCGACCGTGATGCGCTGAAGCGTGCCGCCGATGATTTTCTGAAATCGCGCAAGGCCGAAGAATATGCCATGGCGCAGGAAGAGGAAGAACAGGCGCAGGCGGCCAGCAGCGTTGAATTGGATGCGTTGCGCGGCGAAAACGGCGATCTGCGCGATCAGCTGCTGCGTCTGGCCGCCGACATGGAAAACCTGCGCAAGCGCACCGCCCGTGATGTTCACGATGCGCGGTCCTATTCGGTTGCCAATTTCGCCCGCGACATGCTTTCCGTCTCCGACAATCTGAAGCGCGCGCTCGAAGCCATTCCGGCCGATGCCCTCGCCAATGGCGATGCGGGTTTCAAGGCATTGGCCGAAGGCGTGGAAATGACCGAGCGCTCGATGATGTCAGCGCTGGAACGCCACGGCGTCAAGAAGATCGAGCCGCAGGGCCAGCGTTTCGACCCGAATTTCCATCAGGCCATGTACGAAATCCCCAACGCCGACGTGCCGCACAACACTGTGCTGCAGGTGGCGCAGGCCGGTTTCGTCATCGGTGACCGCATGCTGCGCCCGGCGCTCGTCGGCGTCTCCAAGGGCGGTCCGAAGCAGGCAGCCGGCGAAGGCCAGGCAGAGCCGGGCCCGATCAACCCGCAGGCGGAAAAAGACGCATAATCACAGCGTTCTCTCAACGGCAAAGGCCAGATTCCGGTAACGGCGTCTGGCCTTTTTCATTTAGCTGTTTACGCTCCGTATCGGTCATGTTCTACCTTTTATATGGAGGGGAACAGCCGATGACATCGATCCAGATATTCAACTATGCGGGCGTTTTCGTTTTCGCCGCGACGGGCGGGCTCGCTGCCTCGCGCCGCCAGCTCGATATCATCGCTTTCGTGTTCCTGGCTGCGGTAACGGGCATCGGCGGCGGCACCCTGCGCGACCTCATCCTCGGCGTCCCCGTCTTCTGGGTCCGGGAGCCCGGCTATATCCTCGTTTGTGCCGCGGCGGCAATCATCGTCTATTTCTCCGCCAATCTCCTGGAATCACGCTACCGGCTTCTGCTGTGGCTCGATGCGCTGGGGCTTTCGGCCTACAGCGTCATGGGCGCGGCGAAGGCACTGGCGCTCGGCTTCAGCCCGACAATCGCCGTGGTCACAGGCATTTTGACGGCCACGTTCGGCGGCGTGCTGCGTGATATCGTTTCCGGGGAACCGTCAGTGCTGATGCGGCGCGAAATCTACGTCACTGCGGCGCTTGCCGGTTCCGCCGCCTATACGCTGCTGCTGGGGCTTTCGGCAGGGCCGGAAATGTCGGCCCTGCTCGCCGCCCTGACCGCCTTTGCGGTGCGCGGCGGCGCGCTTTACTTCGGCTGGACCCTGCCGAACTACCACAAGGTGGGCCGCACGCCTGAAGAGCTCAAGCGTGACGGCATCGTCCGGTCAGAGTAAGCCGGCCTGCTGGGCTGCCACTTTCAGGTTCTGCGCCGGACGCGGGCCAATCTGCTGGATCACGAGACCGGCGGTGAGCGACCCCAACCGCGCGCAATCGGTCAATGAGCGGCCATTGGTGTAGCCGAACAGGAAGCCCGAGGCATAGAGATCACCCGCACCCGTCGTATCGACAAGCTCGGCGATCTCGATCGCCGGAACGGCAACGGTTTCGTCCTTCGAGACAACCACTGAGCCCTTTTCCGAGCGGGTGATGGCCGCAAGCTTGCAATCCTTGCGGATGGCATCGAGCCCCTTCTCGAAATCGTCGGTCTGGTACAGCGACTTCAGTTCCGCCTCGTTGGCAAAGACGATATCAACCGTGCCGGAACGCATCAGGTCGAGGAATTCCTCGCGATAGCGATCCACGCAGAACGGATCCGACAGCGTCATCGATACTTCGCGCTTGTGCTCATGCGCAATTTTCGCTGACAGGCGGATGGCTTCCTTGGCCCGGGGCGGATCCCAGAGATAACCTTCAAAATAGGTGACCTTGGCTTCCGATACCTTGGAGCTTTCCACGTCTTCCGGTCCAAGCTCGACACAGGCACCGAGATAGGTGTTCATGGAGCGTTCGCCGTCGGGCGTGACGAAAATCATCGAGCGGGCCGTGGGCGGCGGCGCTTTCAGCACACGCGTATCGAAGGCAACGCCCTGCGCGCGGATATCGTGGGTAAAGATATGGCCGAGCGGATCGTCGGCGACCTTGCCGAAATAGGCGGCGCGGCCGCCAAGACTGGCAACGCCGGCTGCGGTGTTGCCAGCACTTCCGCCAGAAGCTTCGATGGCCGGTCCCATGCGTTCATACAAAAATTCCGCACGATCGGCATCGATCAGATTCATCGCATTCTTGATGATACCGTTCTTGACGATGAAATCATCATCCGTGCGGGCGATGATATCGACAATGGCATTGCCGATGCAAAGCACGTCATAACTCGACATGAAAACTCCAGGATTGATTCAATTGCAGTTCTTGGCCTCTGGTTCGCCAAGTCCTAGCTGGAACAGCGGGCCTTGACTACCCCTAATGCGCGCGGGCGCCTTGTCTCTACAGGACGCGCGCCTTATGTCCCAAACATTGGAAAGACCGGAAAGGAAGAACGGTACCATGATTTTTGACAGCGCCCAGGCCGCAGCAAGTCACCTGTTCCGGCCTGAATTCCGTTCTGTCCTGTGGAAGTCACTCGGAATGACCGTGCTTCTGCTGATCGGCGCCTGGTTCGGGCTACGGGAACTCTTTGCCTTGCTGGCATTGCCCTTTTTCGATCAATGGATACCGGACCTGCCATCCTGGGCCGGGTGGCTCGGCTTTGTCGCCGGTATATTCGCCAGTATCGCCCTGGCGCTCGGTCTGGCACTGCTGATTGCGCCGGTCTCGGCCATCGTTGCCGGATTGTTTCTCGACGATGTGGCTGAAGTTGTGGAAAAGTCGGATTACCCGCTCGATCCGAAGGGCCGCCCGCTGCCGGTACTGCGCTCCTTCGTGCTTTCGCTGAAATTCCTCGGCATCGTTATTCTCGGCAATATCATCGCGCTGCTGATGCTTCTCATTCCCGGCGTCAACATCATCGCGTTCTTCGTGGTCAACGGCTACCTGCTTGGCCGGGAATTCTTCGAGTTTGCCGCCATGCGCTTCCGCCCGGAAATGGAAGCCAAGGCGCTGCGGTCCAAACATGCAATGACGGTTTTCCTGGCCGGTCTCGTCATTGCGGCCTTCATGGCCATCCCGATCCTCAACCTTTTAACCCCGCTGTTTGCCGCCGCCATGATGGTGCATCTGCACAAGGCGGTTGCGCAGTCGGAACCGCCTGCAGCGTTGCGTTAAAACACCTGCGGAGGCAACGGCACCAGCGGCGCGGGCAGTTCCGCTGTTTTTTCCGCCGACTTGCAGATATCCGCGATGACGCAGGCCGTGCATTCGGGCTTACGGGCCTTGCAGACATAGCGGCCATGCAGGATCAGCCAGTGATGGGCATGGTAGAGATATTCCGCCGGAATGATCTTCATCAATTTGGCTTCCACCTGATCCGGTGTCTTGCCCGGCGCAAGACCCAGCCGGTTGCCAATGCGGAATATATGCGTGTCGACGGCCATCGTCGCCTGCCCGAACGCCATGCTGAGCACCACATTGGCCGTCTTGCGGCCGACACCGGGGAGCTTGACCAGCTCGTCGCGGTTGTCCGGCACCTCGCTGCCATAGTCGCGGATCAGGGCTTCCGACAGGGCAATGACGTTCTTCGCCTTGTTGCGCCAGAGGCCGATGGTGCGGATGTACTCGCCGACCTTTTCCACGCCGAGATCGCGCATCTTTTCCGGCGTATCGGCCACCTTGAAGAGTGCGCGGGTGGCCTTGTTGACGCCGACATCCGTCGCCTGGGCCGAAAGCGCAACCGCAACCAAAAGGGTAAAGGCATTGACGTGCTCAAGCTCACCCTTGGGCTCCGGCCGCTGGATGGAGAACCGGCGAAAAATCTCGTGGATTTCATCGGCGGTGTAACGCGTACCCGCGACAAGGCGCGGCCGCTTCACCGGCTTTTCAGCGATGCCGCTCACGTCAATCTGATCAAGTTTGCTCTTGGGATTTTCCATCACCCTTCTATACTCAAGCGTCATGAGCCAAACAATGAACCCAATTGACGCTGCCGCGCGCAATGAAGAAGAAATTTTCCGCGCCCTGCTGGTGCCGCACCGGTCGCTTGGCCGGAAAGGCTTTCTCATTGTCATGGCCGCGATCGGCGGATGCAGTTTTCTGACCGGTCTTTTCTTCCTGTCGCTGGGGGCATGGCCGGTTTTCGGCTTTTTCGGCCTTGACGTCCTCGTGGTCTACCTTGCCTTCCGGATGAACTACACCGCAGCAAAGGCGCATGAAGAGGTCAGTGTTTCAAGGATCGCGCTGCAGATCAGGCAGGTAGCGCCGTCGGGCCGGACCAACCTGCACGAATTCAACCCGTTCTGGACCCGCTTTGACGTCGCGCGGCACGCGGAAATCGGCATCACTTCCATGCGGGTGGAGGGACAGGGCAAGGCTGTGACCATCGGCTCGTTTCTCAATCCCGATGACCGGGAAAGCTTTGCTCTGGCATTCACCCGGGCCTTGGCGGCGGCCAAAAGCCGGTAGTTTTCATATCACGCAAGAATCGGGTGGCAGATCAGGCCCCTGCATGGTCATATGACACTCAACATGAATTGAAAACCTGATCTGCCTTTGCGGTGCAACGCATCCGGATCAGGCCGGAATGAGGTAACGACCATGAAACCGCATGCCATACTTCAGAACGATATTACGCCTTCGGGCAATGATTATGCCATTGTCAGCCATATCATTGAGCGAATCAGCGAGGATTATCGCGACCAGCCATCGCTCGAGGTCCTGGCCAGGGAGGCAGGCCTTTCGCCTACGGCCCTGCAGAAGCTTTTCACCCGCTGGGCCGGCCTGTCGCCCAAGGGCTTTCTGCAGGCAGTGACGATCGACCATGCCCGCCGCCTGCTTGACGAGGGCATGCCGCTGCTGGAGACGGCGCTGGAAACCGGCCTGTCCGGGCCAAGCCGCCTGCACGATCTGTTCGTCACCCATGAAGGCATGTCGCCGGGCGATTACAAGACCCGCGGTGCGGGCCTCGTCATCCGTTACGGCTTCCATATCTCGCCCTTCGGGCGGGCGCTGGTGATGGTGACGGATCGCGGGCTGGCGGGCCTTGCCTTTGCCGATCAGGGGCACGAGCGTGAAACCATGGAAGACATGACATCGCGGTGGCCCAATGCCACCTATGTCGAAGATCTTGGCGCCACCTCACCCTATGCAGCACGGGTGTTCAACCCGGCTGAATGGCGTTCGGACCGGCCGCTGAAAGTGGTGATGATCGGCACGGACTTCCAGCTGCGTGTCTGGGAAGCCCTGTTGAAGGTGCCAATGGGCAAGGCTTGCGCCTATTCGGACATTGCCCAGGAAATCGGCTCGCCCAAAGCGTCCCGCGCCGTTGGTGCCGCGGTGGGCGCCAATCCGATTTCCTTCGTGGTTCCCTGTCATCGCGCCGTCGGCAAATCCGGCGCCCTCACCGGCTATCACTGGGGACTGACCCGCAAACGCGCCATTCTTGGCTGGGAAGCCGGACAGATGGGCGACGGCACGCAGCTCGACATGGCCCGCTCCGGCTGATCACCACATCCTCCCGAGACACCCATCAAGGCCCGGCAGAAATGCCGGGCTTTCATCCTTTCAACGATGCGATCACATCTGCCAAGCCGGACAGGAGCTTTTCACACTCTTCGTCCGTGCCGATGCTGATACGCAGATAGTCGTGTATGCGCGGTTTCGGGAAATGCCTGACCAGAATGGCCCTGCTTCTAAGCTCGGCAGCGACCTGCGCGCCGGCTAGCGTAGCATGGCGTGCAAACAGAAAATTGGCCGCCGAGGGAAGAACCTCAAACTGCAGCGCGCGCAGGGCGGCGCACAATCTTTCCCGCGTGGCCACAATCCGATCGCGCTTATCTTCGAACCATGCCCGGTCCTCCCACGCGGCAACCGCTCCCGCGATGGCGAGACGGTCGAGGGGATAGGAGTTGAAACTGTCCTTCACCCGTTGCAGTGCTTCAATCAGCGGAGGCTGTCCGACGGCAAAGCCAACGCGCAGACCAGCAAGGCCGCGCGATTTTGAAAACGTCTGGGTCACGAGCAGATTGGGATAATGCGCAACCAGAGGAATGGCACTCTCCGCACCAAAATCCACATAGGCTTCATCGATCACCACAACCTGATCCGGGTGATCGATAAGCAATGCCTCGATTTCCGTCAGGGGCAAGGCTGTGCCGGTGGGAGCATTCGGATTGGGCAGGATGATCGCACCGCATGGCTGCCGGTAGTCGGAAATGCGCACCGCCATCGTGTCATCGAGCGGAACAGCCCGAAAATCTATTGCGTAGAGGCGGCAGTAGGTGGGGAAGAAACTGTAGGTGATATCGGGAAACAGCAAAGGCTTGTCGTGTTTGAGCAGTGCCTGGAAAACATGGGCCAGCACTTCGTCAGATCCGTTGCCGGCAAAGATGTGATTGGCATCAAGCCCATGGCTTTTGGCGATGGCTTCTCTCAACCTGTGCGCCGTTGGATCGGGATAAAGCCGCAACGTTTCCGTCGTCTCGGCTGTTATGGCCGCCAATGCGCGCGGTGACGGACCATATGGGTTTTCATTGGTGTTCAGCTTGGTCAGATCGGGCAGCACCGGTTGCTCGCCCGCGACATACGGGGTCAATGTGTGCACGAGGGGGCTCCAAAAACGGCTCATCAAAATGTCCAGTACTGCCTTGGCGGGGTGATCACGATTCAAGCGAACAGTGCGTGTTGCTTCCCCTACCATGGCAAAAACCGGCTTTTGCAACAATCGAAATCCCCAGCCATTGCGCTGTGCTGCAGAAACTTTCGGGCAGGCCTTGACCTTCCAGTTACTGGAAGAATTACCTTTGCAGCACTATCTTCCCGTACATGTCGAAAGTTCCATCATGAAACATGACCATCACGACCACAATCACGCCCATGGCACCCACGGCCACAGCTGTTGCAG
Organism: Phyllobacterium sp. 22229; assembly: GCF_052056495.1. Classification (NCBI taxonomy): domain Bacteria; kingdom Pseudomonadati; phylum Pseudomonadota; class Alphaproteobacteria; order Hyphomicrobiales; family Phyllobacteriaceae; genus Phyllobacterium; species Phyllobacterium sp. 22229. The sequence goes on along the minus strand of NZ_JBQEPA010000006.1, from coordinate 198,127 downwards.
CACGCACGCGGCGCAGGCCGAGGTCACGCGTGATCCGGTCTGCGGCATGAGCGTGGACCGGGCAACGGCAAAGCATTTCCTGCAGCACGACAATGAGACCTATTATTTCTGCTCGGCCGGCTGCATGGCGAAATTCGAAAAAGCGCCACAGGATTATCTCGGCGGCAGGCCAGCGCCAAAGCCGATGCCGGCGGGAACCCAATATACCTGTCCGATGCATCCGGAAATCGTCAGAGACCATCCAGGGTCATGCCCGCTGTGCGGCATGGCGCTCGAACCCATGGGCATTCCCACCGGAGATGAAGGTCCAAACCCTGAACTCGTCGATTTCACCCGCCGGTTCTGGATCAGCGCGCTCTGTTCCATACCGCTGCTCTTCATCACCATGGGCCCCATGCTTGGCCTGCCCCGCGACTGGATCGGCGAAAGCCGTGCGATCTGGCTGGAGTTGGCCCTCGCCACCCCCGTTGTCCTGTGGGCGGCCATACCCTTCTTCGAACGCGCCTGGGCGTCCTTTGTCAACCGCAGCCCCAACATGTGGACACTCATCGCCATCGGCGTCGGTGCAGCCTATGCCTTCAGTGTCGTGGCAACCCTCGTCCCCGGCATTTTCCCGCATGCCTTCCGCATGCATGGCGGCAGCGTGCCGGTTTATTTCGAGGCGGCGGCGGTTATCGTTACGCTTGTCTTCCTCGGACAAATCCTGGAGCTGAAGGCGCGCGAACGCACCGGGTCCGCTATTCGCGCCCTGCTCGACCTTGCGCCCAAAACCGCGCGCCGTGTGGCTGCGGACGGAACGGAAAGCGATATCCCGCTGGACGAGGTCGTGGCCGGCGACCGGCTGCGGGTGCGTCCGGGCGACAGCGTGCCGGTGGACGGCATCGTGCTGGAAGGCCGCTCGTCCATCGACGAATCCATGCTGACGGGCGAACCGCTGCCGGTTGAAAAGACTGAGAATGATGGGGTGACCGGCGGTACGCTCAACCGCAACGGCACGCTGCTGATCAAGGCGGAAAAGGTGGGTGCCGATACGGTCCTGTCGCAGATCGTCGGCATGGTCGCCACCGCCCAACGCTCCCGCGCGCCCATTCAGGGTCTGGCAGACCGCGTTGCCAGCTATTTCGTGCCTGCGGTGGTTCTCGTTGCCATCGTCTCGTTCATCGCCTGGGCCTGGTTCGGACCGGAACCTGGCATGATCTACGGCCTTGTCGCGGCCGTTTCGGTGCTGATTATCGCTTGCCCCTGCGCGCTTGGCCTGGCAACGCCCATGTCGATCATGACCGCCACCGGGCGCGGCGCGCAGGCCGGTGTCCTGATCAAGGATGCGGAAGCGCTGGAACGTTTTGCCGGTGTCGACACGTTGATCGTGGACAAGACCGGTACCCTCACCGAAGGCAAGCCCAAACTCACCGATATCGTGACGGCAGGCGCGCTGACCGACGACCAGTTGCTGATTCTTGCCGCCAGCCTCGAAAAAGGTTCGGAACATCCGCTTGCAGAAGCCATTGTCGACGGCGCAAAAGCCCGCGCTCTCACCTTGCTCAAGGCCGAGACGTTCGAAGCGGTAACCGGCAAGGGCGTTTCCGGCAGTATCGGCGGGCAGTCCGTCGCTCTTGGCAACAAGGCCATGATGCAGGATGCCGGCGCCGACATATCCGCCCTGAGCGCGAAGGCCGATGCACTGCGGACCGGCGGCAAGAGTGTCCTGTTCATAGCGGTTGGCGGCACGGCCGCCGGCATTATCGCGGTGGCCGACCCGATCAAGGCGACGACGGCCGAGGCGATCCGCCTGCTGCACAAGGCCGGCCTCACCATCATCATGGCGACGGGTGACAACCAGATCACCGCCCAGGCGGTCGCCGCCCAGCTCGGCATCGATGAAGTGCGTGCCGACATGATGCCCGAGAGCAAGAAACGGCTGGTCGACGAGCTCCGGGCCAAGGGCGCAAAGATCGCCATGGCCGGTGACGGTGTAAACGATGCTCCAGCGCTTGCCGCGGCCGATGTCGGCATTGCCATGGGCACGGGCGCCGATGTCGCGATGGAAAGCGCGGGCATTACCCTGGTGAAGGGCGATCTCAACGGCATTGTCCGTGCCCGTCATCTCGCCGATGCAACCATCCGCAACATCAAGCAGAACCTGTTCTTTGCTTTTATCTACAATGTGCTTGGCGTACCGGTTGCAGCAGGCGTTCTCTACCCCGTCTTCGGCGCCATGCTTTCGCCCATGCTGGCGGCAGCGGCAATGAGCCTTTCCTCCGTGTCGGTCATTGCCAATGCGTTGCGCCTGCGCGCATTGAAACTGTGAGGTTGCCATGAATATCGGCCATGCATCGGAAAAATCGGGCCTGCCGGCCAAAACGATCCGCTACTATGAGGATATCGGGCTGTTGAAACCCGACCGGTCGGACAACGGCTACCGGGATTATTCAATGTCGGATGTCCACAAGCTGCGTTTCCTGCAACGCGCGCGCGGGCTGGGATTTTCCGTCGAGGAATGCCGCCAGCTTCTGGCCCTCTACGAAGACAAGGACCGCGCGAGCTCCGATGTCAAAAGCATCGCCAGAACAAAGCTGAAGGAAATCGAGCGCAAGATCACCGAACTGCGCGAACTGCAGCACACATTGCAGCACCTGGTCGCCCATTGCCATGGCGACCAGCGGCCGGACTGCCCGATTCTGGAACGTATTTCCGGTACTAGGCCAGAGTAGAGACCACATCGGCTGAAATGCGCAGTTCGCGCAAGGGGCGAACCACCGCTGTGGTTTCACTGTAGATCGGGTGTGCCTTGTAGGCGGCCAAAGCCTCGGCGCTCGCAAACTCGCCGTAAACAACGACATCGATTTCACCCGAGATCGGATCGGTCTTGGTGTTCTTCATGACCTCGAACACGAGGGAATGCGGAATTTCTCCAAGCCGCTTGAGACGCGTGTGAATCGTGTCGACATCATCCGGATTGCGGGCGCTGAAGAATACAATATGGCGGATCACGGTCTTGTTCCTGCTTGATCGAACTGGCGCGGACTTTTAAAGCACCCGCCTTCGGCGTCAATAGATGTGCTGTCGCAGGCGGCTTTCATGACCGGCAATTTTGCCGGTCCGGCGTGGATTCTGCGCTGGTGGCCGCAACCACGCGGCATCCTGTCCTTGGCATTTCCACCAAGGGTGGGGTAAAGGTTCTGGCGCTCAACCGGCGCAAGCGACCTGAAAAAGCAAACTGAGGCGTATATGGCCGACCACGGTCAACAGACACGACCCGATCCTGACAAGCTGCTGGAGCTGGCAACGCGCGAATCGCGCGGCAAGCTGACCGTTTTCCTCGGAGCTGCCCCCGGCGTCGGTAAAACCTATGCCATGCTGGTGCGGGCGCAGCGCCTGAAGGACGACGGCACGGACATCGTCATCGGCCTTGCCGAGACGCATGGGCGCGCGGAAACCGCCGAACTTCTTGAGGGGCTGGAGGTGCTGCCGCGCAAGCAGATCGGCTACAGGGACCGCACGCTGGAGGAATTCGACCTTGATGCAGCCCTGGCGCGCAAGCCAAAGGTGCTGGTCCTTGACGAGCTGGCCCACACCAATGCGCCCGGCAGCCGTCATCCGAAGCGTCATCAGGATATCGAGGAATTGATCTGGCAGGGTATCGATGTCTGGACTGCGATGAATGTCCAGCATCTGGAGAGCCTGTCCGACCTCGTCACAAAGATCACGGGCGTGACCGTTCGCGAGACCGTGCCGGATGTGGTCCTCAAGCGTGCCGATGAGGTGCTGCTGGTCGATCTGCCGCCGGCGGAACTCATTGCCCGGCTGAAGGAGGGCAAGGTCTACCTGCCCGGCAACGCCGAACGGGCAGCGCGGGGTTTCTTCAAGCCGGCCAACCTTACCGCCTTGCGCGAGCTTGCCCTGCGCCGTACCGCCGATCGCGTCGATGACCAGATGATCGACCTGTTGCGGCAAAACGCGATCGAAGGCCCTTGGGCCACCGGCGAGCGGCTGTTGGTCTGCGTTGGACCGGATAGCCTGTCCGAAAAGGTCGTCCGCACCGCAAGCCGCCTCGCCTCGGGCCTCAACGCCCGGTGGCTGGTGGTTTCACTGACCAAGACCAGCGATGCGGGCATGGACACGGTGGCAAACCAGCGGCTTGATGAAATCCTTGACCTGGCAGAAAGGCTCGGCGCGGAAACGCGGCGCGTGATTGCCCGGGACTTTGTCGACGAGATTTTCCGCATTGCCCGGCGCGAGAACGTGACACAGGTCGTGCTCGGCCGCCCGAAGGGCAAGCGCTTCTCCAACCCATTCCGGCGGTCGCTTCCCGACGAGATCGTCAAACGCTTCACCGATGTCGGCGTCCATATTGTCACCGGGGATGAACAGGACAAACCCTATGTGCCGCCGGCGCCGCAGAAGCGCTCGGCGCGCGATCTCGCCATATCCATCGCCATTCCGATAGCGGCGACGGCCGTGACGACGCTTCTGGGGCTTGGCGCCAGTGAAATCGTCCACCCGCAAAATCTTTCCATGCTCTACCTCGTTGCCGTTATCCTGTCGGCGATGTCGAGCGGGCGTTTTGCAGCCATCATTGCTGCCGGCCTGTCATTTGTTCTCTACAACTACTTTTTCATCGAGCCGGTCCACAATTTAAGCATAGCCAAACCGCATCAGCTGTTTTCACTGATCATCTTTCTCGGCGTGGCCCTGATGATCGGCGATCTCGCCGGGCGTTTGCGCGACCAGGTGGCACGATCGCGCAATCAGGCAAAGAATACGCAGGCCCTTTACGAATTCTCGCGCAAGCTATCGGGCACAGCGCGGCTCGATGATGTGCTTGTGGCCGCGGCCATGCACCTGCATTCAACGCTTGGAACGGGTGTGGTGATCCTGCTGCCGGAAGACGGCGAGCTGTCACTGCAGACCGCCTGGCCGCCTGATATGACGCTCGACAACACCGACATGACCGCCGTGCGCTGGGCATTTGAGAAGAATGAACGGTCCGGGCATGATACGGGGACGCTGCCGCAGATCGACTGGCTGTTCCTGCCGATCATGACGTCGCATGGTGTCGCCGGCGTGCTTGGCCTTTCCATGACCGAGCATCCGACCTCTCTGACGGAAAACGAAGACCGCATGCTGGTTGCCATTCTCGACCAGACGGCGATTGCCATTGACCGCGCCCAGCTGGTGCGCGAAAATGCCAAGACAGCGGCGTTGCAGGAAAGCGAAAAACTGCACGCAGCGCTGTTCTCTTCGCTTTCGCACGACCTGAAGACACCGCTGGCCTCGATCACGGGGGCCGTCACCACGCTGCGCGAGCTTGGCAGCCGCATCAAACCGGAAAGCCGGGACGACCTCCTGCTCTCCATCGAGGAGGAATCTGGGCGGCTGACCCGCTTTGTTTCCAACCTCTTCGATATGACCCGCATCGAAGCTGGAACGCTGAAGGTCAAGCACAGCCCCGTCGATGCGGCGGATATCATCATTTCATCGGTTGAGCGTATGAAACGGCTCAAACCGGGCGTTGCCATCGAGATCAGCATTGCTCCGGACCTTGCCACCGTCAGCGGGGATTCGTCCCTGCTTGGACAGGTGCTGTTCAACCTGCTTGACAATGCGGCCAAATATGGCGGCGATGGCCCGATTGCCATCTATGCCAAGCAGGATGCGACAGAGGTGGCAATCAGCGTTACCGACCAGGGCAAGGGCATTCCGGCAAGGGATATCGACCGCATCTTCGAAAAGTTCTACCGTCGTGTCAAAGGCGATGGCCGGGCAGCGGGAACCGGCCTCGGACTGTCGATCTGCCGTGGCTTCGTTGAAGCGATGGGCGGCACGATCAAGGCGGAAAGTCCGGCAATCCGCAAGCGTGGCACGCGATTTATTATCCGGCTTCCTATTTTCGATGCAACCACGAGCGGAGACGCGCCATCATGAACGAGAACCGCATCCTGGTTGTCGACGACGAGCCGCAGATCCAGCGTTTCCTGCATCCGGCGCTGACGGCGTCGGGCTATGACGTCATCTCCGCCGCCACCGCTGCGGATGCCGAACGGCTGATCGCCACCAGCGCTCCCGACCTGGTCATTCTCGACCTTGGCCTGCCTGACAAGGACGGCAAGGAGGTCATCAAAACGGTGCGCGCTTTTTCCGAAGTGCCCATCATTGTCCTGTCAGCCCGCGACCGGGAAGTCGAGAAGATTGCCGCACTTGATCTCGGCGCCAATGACTACGTGGAAAAGCCGTTCGGCATCGGCGAGCTTCTGGCACGCGTGCGCACGGCGCTACGCCAGAAAGTGGCGGGAACCAGCGTTCCCTCGCGCTTTGAAAGCAACGGCCTCGTCGTCGACATGGTCAAGCGGGTGGTGACACTCAGGGGTGAGGCCGTGCACCTGACCCGCAAGGAATACCAGCTGCTGGTCCACCTCGTCCTGCATCCCGGTCTTGTCGTGACCCATCGCCATCTCCTGGCGTCAATCTGGGGAGCGGCCCATGTTGAAGATCTGCATTACCTCAGGGTTTTTGTCGGGCAGCTGCGCGCCAAGATCGAGGAAGATCCGAACCATCCGCACTTCATCCGCACCGAGCCCGGCGTCGGTTACCGGTTCATCGCGGAATAGGAACCGGCCGCAGCCTGAATTCCTGTCGACAATTGCCGCGAGCTTTGACAAGCTCCGGTCAATTCAACAGCAGATTCGGGAAACGCCCATGACCTCCTTTAGCGCGACGGTTCTATGGAACCGTGCTCCAGATGCCGCATTTACCGACAACAAATACAGCCGCGCCCATGTCTGGCAGTTCGACGGCGGCGCTGAGGTGCCCGCCTCCTCATCGCCGCATATTGTCCGCCTGCCCTATTCCGCAGCGGAGAATGTCGACCCGGAGGAGGCATTCGTCGCCTCGCTTTCCAGCTGTCACATGCTGTTCTTCCTGGCGGGTGCGGCCAAAAGCGGCTTCGTCGTTGATGAATACCGCGATGCGGCAAGCGGCGAACTCGGCAAGAACGAGCAGGGCAAGCTGTTCGTCAGCAAGGTCGTGCTCAAGCCGCATGTCCGCTATGCCGGCGCCGCACCGGACAGGGCAGCGGAAGAACACCTGCACCACGAGGCGCATGCGCAATGCTTCATCGCCAATTCCGTGCGTACCGATATCAGCGTCGACCTGGCTTAAGGAGAAAACATCATGTCAGACCTGAAAATCAGCGACGCGGTCAACACAACCTGTCCCTGGTCGGGCGATCCTATCAGCGAAGACAGTCTCACGCTCTACAAGGGTGCCGTTGTCGGCTTCTGCAACCCCGGCTGCCGCGATAAATTCGAGAAAGCGGTCAATCACTTCGAGGAAGCGCTGGCGCACAACAGACACGCAAGCGTCTGACTTTTCCAAGTCCTTTCCGGGCTCGGATCATGCGGTTTCGCGATGGCGTCCAAGCCTGATTGACAAACTTCGCCAGCGGGTTTACTTAAGCATATGCTTAACCAACAAACCCCACTTGATCTCATGTTTCAGGCGCTGGCGGATCCGTCCCGGCGCTTCATGGTGGAAAGGCTCAGCCGCGGCCCGGCCTCGGTCAGCGAACTGGCGAAGCCGCTGACCATGTCCTTGCCCGCCGTGGTGCAGCATCTGCAGGTGCTGGAGAACAGCGGCCTGATCCGCACCGAGAAAGTCGGCCGGGTGCGCACATGCCACATCGAATGGGCCGCCATGCGAACGGCCGAGCAATGGATGGATGAACGGCGCAAATCATGGGAGCGCCGGCTGGACCGGCTGGGCGAGTTTCTGGCCGAGGACGGCAATCAATAACCGGAGCGAAGGCATGACGAAGAGATCTGTCAAACACGATACATTCACCATTGAGCGCAGCTATGCGGCGGCCCCGGCGCGCGTCTTCTTTGCGCTCAGCGACAAGACCGCCAAGAGCAAATGGTTCGCCGGCCCCGACGACTGGGGCGTCGCCCGGTTCGAGATGGATTTCCGGATCGGCGGCCGCGAGACCAACAGCGGCGGACCAAAGGGCGGGCCGGTGCATAGGTTCGAGGCCATCTATCAGGATATCGTCCCGGACCAGCGCATCATCTACAGCTATGACATGTATCTCGACGACAGGCGTATTTCCGTCTCGCTGGCGACGATGGAACTCAAGCCGGAAGGCACCGGCACAAAACTCGTCTTCACCGAACAGGGCGCCTTTCTCGACGGATATGACGAGCCCGGACAACGCAGGCGCGGCACGGAAGACCTGCTTGACGCTCTCGGCGCATCGCTGAAAGGCGCACCGGTCAACGCCTGATCCACCGTTTCCGGCCTCAGACCGGATCGCCGGAACCGGTGACGATGGTTTCGGCCGGTTCCGCCTTCATCCGCCCCTGCCGCTTCAGCTGCTGTTCGCGGAAGAAGATGAACAGGCCTGACGCCACGATAAAGCCCGAACCGATCAGCATGGGCAGGCGCGGCACATCGCCAAACACCAGCCAGCCGAACACGATGGCCCAGAACAGAAGCGTATATTGCAACGGCGCAACGGTCGCCGCATCGGCCATCTTGAGCGCCCGGTTGACCAGCATATGCGCCAGCATGGCGACAACGCCGAGCACGGCGAGCAGGACCAGATCCCGGGGGCTGACCGGCTTCCAGTCGAAATAGAGCGTGGCAGCGCCCGCAAGACCGGCGCCGACAATCTGCCAGAACACCAGCGTCGTATCGGGCGTGCCACGCAGCGAACGGCCGAGCAGCAGCATCAGGGCGAAGGTCATGCTGCCCAGAATCGAGATGATCGCCTGCGGCGTGAGGGCCTGCGACGACGGCTCCAGGGCAATGACGACACCGATGAAACCGACGATGATGGCGCTCCACCGGCGCCAGCCGACGGGCTCCTTCAGCACGAGCGGCGAGATCGCGGCGACATAGATCGGGGCGGCCAGCCAATAGGTCATGACATCGGCCAGCGGCAGATAGACGACGGCGAAGTAGAAGGCGAAAATCTCCGCCGTCGATGCGGCAACGCGGGCAAGCTGCAGGACCGGGCGGTCCACCTGCAGGATTTTCTTCGGCCCCGAATACCAGAGGAATGGCGCGAGAATGATCAGGGCGGCGACGCTGCGGACAAAGACGACCTGACCGACGGAATAGGTCGACACCAGCCATTTGCCCATCACGTCGTTCAGGGCGAACATCAGCATGCCCAGCAGCATCAACAGGACACCGGTGCGCGCCAGAGATGATTCGGGCGTTCCGGAAAGGGCAACCGGGCGGGCAGACATGGGAGCTTCCTCGATTCTGATCTTTTTCAGAATGGTTTGATTGATTTTCTCGCGCTAATCCAGTCGAAAACAGCAAACGCCATGCATGCCCGCGAAATAGTTTCCAGCGACGACGATCCCGTCCCTTTTCACGGGCGGCGGTGCTCTGGCACAATTCCGAATTCAGGACTATAGATTTGCGCGACTGACATGTCTGTTCAGAGAAAGAATGTGCTTATGCCACAGGTTTCGCAGCTGTTCTTCAAATCCGCGACGGTCTTCTTTCTGCTCGGTATCATCATGGGGTTGCAAATGGGGATATCAGGCGATCATTCCGCCTTTCCCGCCCATGCCCATCTCAATCTTCTCGGTTGGGTGAGCAGCGCGATATTCGGCGCCTACTACGCGCTCAACCCGGCAAAGGCCGCCGGCCGCCTGCCAATGCTTCAATTCATTGTCTACACCGTGGGTATCGTCGTGATGATACCGTCGTTGTATTTCCTGTCGCTTGGGCATGCCGCGATGGAACCGCTGGTCGGCATCGGCTCGATGATCGTCTTGGCTGGCGTGCTTCTGTTCACGGCGGTGGTTTTTTCCAGGCAGGCCTGACAAGCATCCTAAGGCAAAAGCTTTTCCAGCTGCACCGCGCAGTCTCGAAGAGGCAGCGCGCTCTGGCTGGCCTTGGCCATTGCCATGGCGCCGGAATAGGCGGCAATCACTAGCGTGGCCATCGCCCTGGCCTGCCGGGATGCGAGGGCCGGGTCGTCATCCTGCAATCTTTGTGCAAGCACTCCAACCCAACGCTCGAAAATGGCGTTGGACGCCTGGCGAAAATCCGGATCAGCCAGCGAAAGCTCGACGGCCAGATTGTTGAGCGGGCATCCCGTCACCGCCTGATTACGCTCGAGTTCGCCGGCCACCGCGGAAAAAAACGCCAGAACGCCGGTCTTGAGCCGGTCTGCCTGCAGCACGGGCTCGATCGCGGTGGTGTTGACCTCACGCGCCACCCGTTCTTCGATCACGGCCAGCCCAAGGGCCTTCTTGGTGGAAAAATGATGATGCAGGGCGCCGCCTGTCGCCCCGGCCGCCTGAACGACATCCTGAACGCTGGTCGAATGATAGCCGCGCCTTTGAAAAAGGTCCGCCGTTACATCGAGAATGCGTGAACGCATCCCCTGCGGATCATTGACCCTCTTCGGCCTTCCAACGGAATCCTGCGCCATCTCTATCCCTTCCTACCGCTGCAGACTAACAAGTTGACAAAAACAGGACAACCGGTTTTATTAAAAACAGGATGACCGGTCTGTTTTGCGAAAAGGATTGAACGAGATGTCTCAATTGCCATTAAAGGCTGTTCAACCGACCGAGGCGGCAGGAAGGCATTTCAATTCCATCGTCGAACTCAGGCGCTATACGCTTCATCCCGGCCGCCGTGACGACCTCATCGACCTGTTCGACGCCCATTTTCTCGAGAGTCAGGAAGCCTGCGGCATGACCATTATCGGCCAGTTCCGCGATCCCGGCGATCCCAACGCCTTTGTCTGGCTGCGTGGCTTTCAGGACATGGCAACCCGGCACGAGGCGTTGACCGCATTCTATGACGGCCCGGTCTGGAGCGCGCATCGTGACAGGGCCAACGGCACCATGATCGATTCGGACAATGTACTGCTGCTTCATCCCGCCGAACCATCCAGCGGGTTTGCCCTTCCCGCCGCCCGGCCAGCATCTCCGGCGGAAGTCGCTTCAACGGCAGTGTTTCAGGTGGCCATCTATCCACTCAACCAGCCTGCGGACCAGGGTTTCTACAGCTATTACAGCGCGTCTGTCGCACCGTTCCTGCGCGAACGGGGCGACAAGCCGGTTGCCGTCTTCACATCCGAGCACGGCGAAAACACGTTCACCCGCCTCCCCGTACGGGAGAATGAAAATGTTCTGGCGGTCTTTTCCCGGTTTGACGATGAGCCCGCATACAGAGCGTATGGGGTAGCACTGGAGAGCGATGCGGATTGGCTGTCCGAACAGGCACGGCTTGGCGCCTATCTCGCCGGCAAGCCGCTGGTAACGTGCCTGCAGCCGACCGTGCGCTCGCGGCTGCGTTGAGGCGGCCACCATGTGCTGTGCACAGAATTCTGAAATCAATGAAGATTTGGTGGAGCCAAGCGGGATCGAACCGCTGACCTCTTGCATGCCATGCAAGCGCTCTCCCAGCTGAGCTATGGCCCCATTCCATTAGCCGGTTTCGGCTAAGCCGGATAAATCCGGCTGGACAGTCGAACGGTTGGGAACCGTTCCGAGGCGGGTACATATCGCCCGCCGCAGAGAAGATCAAGGTCTATTCGCCGGATATTTCCGTTATTTTTCGGAAGAGCGAAAGACCTTGTTCAAAATCAGTTTTCGTCGTCTTCGCCGATGCCGCCGCCGAGGATATCGGTGACGTCGTCATCTTCGTCTTCCTCGTCTTCGGCCAGGAACGTGTCGTCATCATCGGCATCGTCGACGTCCACATCGACATCATCGCCCAGATCCGGCACGTCGCCATCAACATCGCCATCAGCTTCTTCAAGCGACACGAATTCCGGCTTTTCCAGAACAACGTCGAGTTCTTCGGTCTCGACCTCTTCCTCTTCTTCACGCGCAGAAGGAACGGTCGAATCAAAATAGCTGAGCGGATAGCTCTTGCCCGTATAGGGGGAGACGATCGGATCGCGGTTCAGATCGTAGAATTTCTGACCTGTCTCAGGGTCAACTCGCTTGGTACCAAGTTTTGGATTTACCACGTTATGCCTCGTCTTCTGGCTGCGCCTGCATCCGGTATGCCATCGTCCAACCGTTTATGCCAGCGCTCATCAAATGGATTTCTGGTCCCATAAACGCAATTCAGCGCATTTGTCAAAGCCAAAACGACGCGAGATTGCCGTTCGGCCGAACTATGCATTTGCAAGATGACCCGACGAACAAGCTGTGTTAGGAACGCCGGCGCCTACAGGCTCGAGATGAAACACCAATTTTCCTTGTGATTGATCGTACTCATGTCCCATTCCGCTTTGCCCAAGCCTGCCACCGCCCGCCGTTCCAAGGCCCTTTCCGGAGATATCCGGATTCCCGGTGATAAATCGATATCGCATCGCTCCTTCATGTTTGGCGGCCTTGCCTCGGGTGAGACCCGCATCACCGGACTGCTGGAGGGCGAGGACGTGATCAACACCGGCCGGGCCATGCAGGCCATGGGTGCCAAAATCGCAAGGGAAGGCGATGTGTGGATCATCCAGGGCACCGGCAATGGCTGCCTGCTACAGCCCGAGGCGCCGCTTGATTTCGGCAATGCCGGCACGGGCGCTCGCCTCACCATGGGCCTTGTCGGTGTCTATGCGATGGAAACGACCTTCATTGGCGATGCCTCCCTGTCCAAGCGCCCCATGGGCCGTGTGCTCAATCCCCTGCGGGAAATGGGCGTTCAGGTGACGGCATCGGACGGCGACCGCATGCCTCTGACGCTGCGCGGCCCCAAGGTGGCCGCCCCCATCACCTACCGGGTGCCGATGGCTTCGGCGCAGGTCAAATCCGCTGTGCTGCTGGCGGGCCTCAATACACCAGGCATAACGACCGTCATCGAACCAGTCATGACGCGCGACCATACGGAAAAGATGCTGCAGGGGTTTGGCGCCAATCTTTCGGTCGAAACCGATAAGGACAATGTCCGGCACATCCGCATCGAGGGCCAGGGCAAACTCACTGGCCAGATCATCGACGTGCCCGGCGACCCGTCGTCGACGGCATTTCCGCTGGTGGCGGCGCTGCTGGTGCCCGGCTCCGATATCACCATCCGCAATGTGCTGATGAACCCAACCCGCACAGGCCTTATCCTGACCCTGCAGGACATGGGCGCCAGCATTGAAATCCTCAATGCCCGCCTTGCGGGCGGTGAGGATGTCGCGGACCTGCGCGTGCGTGCCTCCGAGCTGAAAGGCGTGATCGTTCCGGCCGACCGCGCGCCCTCGATGATCGACGAATATCCCGTGCTTGCCGTCGCGGCGGCGTTCGCGACCGGCGAGACCGTGATGAACGGCCTCGAGGAATTGCGGGTCAAGGAATCGGACCGCCTGTCGGCCGTTGCCAACGGCCTGAAGGCCAACGGCGTCGATTGCACGGAAGGCCCGGAAACCCTCAGCGTTCGCGGCCGCCCGGATGGCAAGGCCCTCGGCGGCGGCACGGTCGAGACCCATCTCGATCATCGCATTGCCATGAGCTTCCTCGTCATGGGCCTTGTTGCGGAAAAACCCGTTACCGTCGACGACTCCACCATGATTGCCACGAGCTTTCCGGAATTCATGGACATGATGACCGGAATGGGTGCCGAGATTTCCGTGCAGGAAACACCAGCCTGATATCGATGAGCGCGCTCTTTTCCGCCCTGACGGTGTACGCTCTTTATATGATGTCGAGCGTTCCGTTTGCCGTCTGGGCGGGGCGAAGCGCCCATCGCGGCACAATTTCCAGTGGATCATCACGGCCGTGGCCCGGCATTTTGAGTTCGATCATGCGGGTCGTTCTTCCCATACTCCTGATCTTCCTCTATGCGTGGAATGTCTTCGATGGTTCCCGGCCGGGTGTATCCGCGCTTGAGGCTGCGGGAACAAGCGATTGGATGCCCTATCAGTTTTTACTTCTGCCGCCCGCATTCGGGTCAATCGTCGGTTATGGTATAGGCTTCCTCATGGGCGCAAAGGCAAGAAACAGAGAGCGATGATCGAACCTGCTGTCCATTTGCAGACTGCGTTGACAACGGCTCCCCTGCAGGCAGGGAGCGTCTGATGTTCTTCCTGCTGACGTCCCTGGTCATTGTTGGCGTTGCCTATGCCATTGAACGGTTTGCGCTCAAGGTCCGTTTCGGGCTCTTCGCTCTCCTGTTCTGGCTGTTCGTGTTCCAGTTTGCCCTGATATTCGCCATTGATGCGCTTCTGCAGAACATGTCCGCCTATCTGCCGGCATGGCTTTCCGCGCTGGCAACCACGGTCGGCGGATTCGCGTTCGTCACGATCGGCATCACGCCGCTGATCACGCTCGTCCTTGCCGCGGCCTATCTGCTGTTTGCCCTTGGCAACTGGCTGTTTGACCGCGATGAAAAGGATGACATCCATGCGGCGCCATTGCGTTTCACCATTGCCATCGACGGACCGGCCGCATCTGGCAAGGGCACGCTGGCCCGGCGGCTCGCCGATTATTACGGCTATCATCATCTCGATACGGGCCTGACATACCGTGCGGTCGCCAAGGCACTGCTTGACCAGAACATGGCGCTCGATGATGAATTTCTGGCGGAGAAGGCGGCGCGCGGCATCGATCTGTCCAAACTCGACCGCACGGCCCTGTCCACGCATGATGTGGGCGAAGCGGCATCCAAGGTGGCTGTTATGCCGGCGGTCCGGCGGGCTCTGGTTGCGGCGCAGCAGGCTTTTGCCCAGCGCTCCCCCGGTACGGTCCTTGACGGGCGCGACATCGGGACGGTGGTCTGCCCGGACGCGCCGGTGAAGCTTTATATCACCGCCTCCCCGCAGGCACGGGCGAAGCGGCGTTTTGACGAAATCAAATCCTCGGGCGCGCCTGCCCAATATGAGGAGATTCTGGCCGATCTCACCCGCCGCGACGCCCGCGATATGGGCCGCACCGACTCGCCATTGAAGCCCGCTGCCGACGCGCACTTGCTAGATACGACGGAAATGGATATAGAGACCGCGTTTCTTGCTGCCAAAAAGCTGATTGATCAGGCTTTGGCGGGAAACAAGCATTAAACCAGCATCTGCCACCGATCCATGCACCGGATTGCCCGCATAGGGCGGATTGGCCCGCAGATGAACCGTAACGCGAACCACCGGTGCTGTGTCCGATGACTTTGTCCGGACATATCAGGAGTATTTATGTCTCAAGCCAATCCAACGCGCGAAGATTTCGAAGCTCTTCTCGCCGAGTCCTTTGCCACCAATGACCTTGCTGAAGGTTATGTCGTCAAGGGCCGTATCGTCGCCATCGAAAAAGACATGGCGATCATTGACGCCGGCCTCAAGGTTGAAGGCCGCGTACCGCTCAAGGAATTCGGCGCGAAAGCCAAAGATGGCTCGCTGAAGCCGGGCGATATCGTTGAAGTCTACGTCGAGCGCATCGAAAACGCCCTCGGCGAAGCCGTTCTGTCGCGTGAAAAAGCACGCCGCGAAGAGAGCTGGGTCCGCCTTGAAGAGAAGTTCAACCGCGGCGAGCGCGTCGATGGTGTCATCTTCAATCAAGTCAAGGGTGGTTTCACCGTCGATCTCGACGGCGCCGTCGCCTTCCTGCCGCGTTCGCAGGTCGACATCCGTCCGATCCGCGACGTTACCCCGCTGATGCACAACCCGCAGCCCTTCGAAATCCTCAAGATGGACAAGCGCCGCGGCAACATCGTTGTTTCGCGCCGTACCGTTCTTGAAGAGAGCCGTGCTGAACAGCGCTCTGAAATCGTCCAGAACCTTGAAGAAGGTCAGGTCGTTGAAGGCGTCGTCAAGAACATCACCGACTACGGTGCGTTCGTTGACCTCGGCGGTATCGATGGTCTGCTGCACGTGACTGACATGGCATGGCGCCGCGTCAACCATCCGTCGGAAATCCTGAACATCGGCCAGACGGTCAAGGTTCAGATCATCCGCATCAACCAGGAAACACATCGTATTTCGCTCGGCATGAAGCAGCTCGAAAGCGATCCCTGGGATGGTATCGGTGCGAAGTACCCGATCGGCAAAAAGATCACCGGTACGGTTACGAACATCACCGACTACGGTGCATTCGTCGAAATCGAGCCAGGCATCGAAGGCCTTATCCACGTTTCCGAAATGTCCTGGACAAAGAAGAACGTGCATCCGGGCAAGCTGCTCTCGACCACGCAGGAAGTCGAAGTCGTTGTTCTCGAAGTGGATCCGGTCAAGCGCCGCATCTCGCTCGGCCTCAAGCAGACCCTCGACAACCCATGGACGACCTTCGCAGACAAGTTCCCTGTCGGCACCATCGTTGAAGGCGAAGTCAAGAACAAGACCGAATTCGGCCTGTTCATCGGCCTCGACGGCGACGTGGACGGCATGGTTCACCTCTCCGATCTCGACTGGAACCGTCCGGGCGAGCAGGTCATCGAAGAGTACAACAAGGGTGACGTCGTCAAGGCGCAGGTTCTCGATGTTGACGTCGAGAAGGAACGCATCTCGCTCGGCATCAAGCAGCTCACAGGCGACAAGGTCGGTGAAGCGGCAACCTCGGGCGAACTGCGCAAGAACGCCGTTGTAACCGTTGAAGTCACCGGGATCACCGATGGCGGCCTCGAAGTCCGTCTGGTTGACCACGATCTCGACTCGTTCATCCGTCGTGCGGATCTGTCCCGCGATCGTGACGAACAGCGTCCGGAACGCTTCACGGTTGGCCAGAAGGTCGACGCCCGCGTCATCGCCTTCGACAAGAAGACCCGCAAGCTGCAGGTCTCCATCAAGGCGCTGGAAATCGCTGAAGAGAAGGAAGCCGTTGCACAGTACGGTTCGTCCGACTCCGGCGCTTCGCTGGGCGACATCCTCGGTGCCGCTCTGAAGAAGCAGGAAAAGAACTAAGCGTCTGCTGACGTTCTGACTGAAACGAAACCCGCCGGTCCCAGGACCGGCGGGTTTTTCTTTGCCGTTTTCAGATCGTATCGAACTGGATCAGGATGAAGACGAGCTGGCAGATAAGCGCCAGACTGAGGAATATCCATTGCATCCTCTGCTCGCGCAGATAGGCAGCAGCACCGCAGACAGCGATCAGGAAAAGATTGCGCAGGGGATAGACAGGCCCCAGCGCATGAAAATGCTCCCGGCCCTTCATGGCCGTATCAGCGAAATCAACGAGGAAGATCGCCATCAGCAAGCCGAAGAACCAGGCACGCCGCGACATGAAGTAGTTTTCGTAGCCGGAATAGCCCTCCATGCTGTCAGGAAAAAGCATGCCGCAGGCCAGAAAGTGCAGGCTGGCGTAAAAAATGACGAAGAGATAGGCCTCAAACTTCCACACCAAAGTCTGGTGCAGGTAAAATTCAAACCACCAGAAATGCACCACGGTCAGAAAGGTGAACAATACCCAGCCAAGGTGAATCGGATAAATATTCTTGCGCAACGGATGCTGAATGATGCGGGCGACACCGGTGAGCAGACGGGAAATACTCAGACCCAGAACGATACCGATGATCACACGCACATGAGTAAAGACTTCCGGGCTCGGAATATTGCCATCCATTGTATGCTCCCCCTCAATTGACCGATTCTGACCGATCCGGGGTTATGCTACCCAAGTCTTAACCCGAAGCAAACCTCGGGAAGATTTATTCCGCCGAGAATTGTACTTTCATCGTCTGCGGCGTTGCTGCGCCTTTCGCGAGATAGGGAAGAAGGTCAGCTAGCGGCAGGCGGTGGGAGACAAGCCTTGCCATGGTTCCGTTGTCACGCTGCAATATGGCCAGCGCGTCGGGAATATTGCGGTTGAGCGAATGGGAGCCGACGAGACTGATCTGACGGCGGAATATTTCGAACGGGGCGATCTGGATGCGTACGTCCGGGGCGCTGACCCCGAAAACCAGAGCCGTTCCGCCATCGGCCGTGTAGGCGATCATGTCCTCCACCACCCTGGCGGCACCCGTTGCATCGGCGACAAAATCAAAAGCCTTCACCTGTTTCCCAAGCGCGGCCGAGCCGGATACAATCGGCGTGAGGCCAAGCGATTGGGCAAAGCTCAACCGGTCCTCATTGATGTCGGCAATGCTGACATTCTCGACGCCCTCCGCTTGCAGCGACAGGGCCATCAGCAGTCCGATCGGACCGGCGCCGAAGACAAGGGCGTTTTTGGCACGTACGGCATGGGCATTGCCGAGCCCGTTGAGCACGCAGGCCAGCGGTTCGGCCAGCGCTGCAATGTGGAAAGGCAGATGGCCGATGTCATGGAGGTGGCCGGTCTTGACCGTACTGTACTGCGCAAAGCCGCCGTTGCGCGAGACGCCATAGGCTTCAAGGCGGTCGCACAGATTGGTCAATCCCTTGCGGCAGGACCGGCAGGTGCCGCAGGGGATGTTCGGATCGATGGCCACGCGGTCACCGGGACGCACATCCGTGACATCGTCCGCGACCATTTCGACGATGCCGGCATATTCGTGGCCGGGAACAAGCGGAAAGGCGCCGTTGCCATATCGCCCATGCAGCACGTCGATATCCGTATGGCACAGGCCGGATGCCATCACCCGGACCAGCGCATGGCCGGGCGCAAGTTCCGGCTCATCAAGGTCGGCGAGACCGGCAATGCCGAGGCCAGTGAATTGAATGGCTTTCATGGCAATTCCATCCTGTTGTTGCAGGGAGTGCTGGCTTGCAGGTGCCGTGGCCCGCACATCCCATGCGGGCCACGGCAAGAGGCTATTTGATGTAGCCGGCGCGGGTCATGATCTGCTCGACCTGCCGCTGTCCGGAATCCAGCGCCTGATCGACGGTTTGCGTGCCCGCGAGCGCCGACGATATCAATTGGCCGACCGTCGTGCCGAAGGCCTGGAACTCGGGAATGGCCACGAACTGTACACCGGTATAAGGCACGGGATCTTTCGTCGGCTTTGTCGGATCGGCGGCCATGATGGATGCCAGAACCGTTGCGGCAAACGGTGCGGCCTTCTGATAGTCCGGATTGTCATAGGTGGATTTGCGCGTTCCCGGCGGAACCGCAACCCAGCCTTCACTGGCGGCGACCCGCTTGACATAGTCCTTCGACGTCGCCCATTTCAGGAAGGATTTCGCGGCATCGACCTTCTTCGAGGTGGCAGGAATAGCCAGAGTCCAGGCCCATGACCAGCCGGCGCCATTGGGCGTCACCTGAACGGGTGCCCGCGTGAAGGCCACCTTGTCCGCCACCTTGCTTTGCTTGGGATCGAAAACGCGGCCCGCCGCCGAGGTCGCGTCGATCCACATGGCGCAGTGGCCGGTGGCGAACAGCGCCTGGTTTTCATTGAAGCCGTTCGAGGTCGCACCGGGCGGGCCGTACTTCTTCATCAGGTCGACATAGGTCGCAATGGCCTCTTTCCACGGCGCCGAGTTGATCTGCGGTTTCCAGTCCATGTCGAACCAGCGCCCGCCATAGGTGTTGATCATGGTTCCGAGGAACGCCATGTTCTCGCCCCACCCCGCCTTGCCGCGCAGGCAGATGCCATATTGCTCTTTCGACCTGTCGGTCAGCTTGGCGGCAAACTGCTTGATCTGGTCATAGGTGGGCTGATCGGGCATGGTCAGGCCCGCCGCATCGAAGAGATCCTTGCGATAGAGCGTGAACGAGCTTTCCGTGTAGAACGGGACCGCATAGAGCTTGCCATCGACGGTCAGGCCCTTTTTGATCGGATCGAGCAGGTCGGCGTAATCATAATCGTCGCCGAGGTCATCCACCGACGCCAGCCATCCGGACTTGCCCCAGATCGGCTCCTCGTAACCGCCAATGGTCAGAATATCAAATTGGCCGCTTTTGGTGGCGATATCGGTGGTCACGCGCTGACGCAGCACGTTTTCTTCCAGGACCACCCAGTTGAGCTTGTTGCCGGTTGCCTTCTCCCATTCGGGCGACAATTTCTGCATCACGATCATATCGGCATTGTTGACGGTCGCGATGGTCAATTCTTCTGCAGACGCAGTGCTGGCAAGAGCGCCGGTGGCGGCGGTCATGAGCAGCAGGTGCGTTGCCCTCCTCAAGGTAACGCTCATTTTTTCCTCCTCCAAGGTTAAGCCTACGAACTTTACGCACGTAAACTTAAAATAAGTCATACCAAAATATTTGCAGGTCTGTATACAAGATTCTGTATGGGGCCTTCCGCCGAAGCGGCACCTGCCGATGGAGCCAGTATGCATCCAGCATCGCCGTTCGGGAACATCGCGGGCTGACGGGCGTTACAGGAGCGAAAGTTTGACATGATCCAGAATTGTTGTGGTTTAATCGAAAACTTGACGCATGTGATCGGCTCTGTAAATTTTTGTTTGGCCTCACGGGTCGCGGGTGCCAGGCATATAAACGGAAAGACCGGTGAAATTGTCTCAGGACATTTTCTTCACAAGCACGGCGATGTCTCCTAAAACAGGCGAATCGATCGTGAAAAGGGAATGCACGCGGTGAAAAAGACGATCAGAACAATGGAAGACTTTTCCGCGTTTGTCGGATTGTCGCGGCCAACCGTATCGAAATACTTCAACGATCCTGGCTCCGTGCGCCAGAAAACCCGCGACATCATCGAGGCCGCGGTCAAGCAATCCGGCTTCCGTCCGAATATTTTCGCGGTCAATCTCAATCGGCGCCGCACCAATATTCTCGGCATCATCATCCCGAATTCAACCGATCCGTTCTACACGGCCTTGACCCGGCGGATCGAAGGCATCGCCGAACAGGCCGGCTATCTTGCTTTTGTTCTCAGCTCCGACGGCAAGCCGGAACTCGAAGAGCGTGCCATCGAAACCTTCAAATCGATGAATGTCGCCGGTTCGATCATCGCGCCGCTCGGCGTGCAGTCGCACCAGGAAAAGCTGCTGAAACTGGGCGAGTCCATCCCCATGATCTATGTGGACTCTCCTCTGGATACGGTTTCGCCCTTTGTCGGTACCAACAACCGGCAGAGTTTCCAGCTTATTGTCGATTACCTCACCCGCTCCGGCGATGCCCCCTGCTATTTCGGCATGCCGCCGGTCAACAGCAATGCGTTCGAACGGCGCGAGGCCTATTGCGAGGCGATGGACAGCCTCAAGCTGGAGCCGCGCGTCGTCGAAGCGGAACAGGCGGCCGACTGGGATTTCGAAAAATCGGCGTTCGATGCCACGACCCAGATCCTGCGCAATGGCGGCTTTCCGACCAAAACCGTGCTCTGTGCCAATGACCGCGTGGCATTCGGGGTGATTGCCGCCGCATACCAGGCTGGCGTGAAGGTCGGGCGCGGCGAGGATTGCGATCTGCGCGTTGCTGGCCATGACGATCAGCCCCTGTCACGCTACATGTGCCCGCCGCTGACGACGGTCGCCCAGAACTACAACGAGATCGGCAGGCTGGCGGCGGCGCTGCTGTTCCACAAGCTCGGCGAACATCAGGACTCCAAGTTCGAACTGCCAGCCAATGAACGGATACTGCTGAACGCCGAGATCATGCTGCGCACATCCGCCTGATATAAAACTTGTCGCGCGTAAAGATTTATTTGTTGACACGGAAATTATAGAGCTTATCTGTTTGTGCCGAGCGTATTGACGATTCAAGCGCGAGACAACAGGCAGACAGCGACATGACGGTTGACGTGACCCCCTCCTCCCTGGCCCCGGAGAGCCTTGGCCCGACCATCACCGTTGGTGAAATCCTCGTCGAGATCATGGCCACGACGATCGGCAAGGGATTTCTCGATGCCCAGCCGCTGGTCGGTCCGTTTCCAAGTGGTGCGCCGGCTATCTTTATCGACCAGGTGGCCAAACTCGGCGGACAGGCCGGCATCATTGCCACGGTCGGCAATGACGATTTCGGGCGCCTGAATGTCGAACGGCTGCGCCGGGATGGTGCCGATGTCTCGGCCATCGCCGTCAGTTCCGATTATCCCACAGGCAGCGCCTTTGTCCGCTATGCCGATGATGGCACGCGTGATTTCGTCTACAACATCGCCCGCAGTGCCGCAGGCGAAATCGACCTGAACGACAGCGCCAGGGCCCTCATCGCGCGGGCCGGTCATTTGCATGTCATGGGATCCGCCCTGTCGATCCCGGCGGTTTGGCCGATCATCGACTACGCCCTCGGGGAGATCAAGAAGCGCGGCGGCACCCTCTCGCTCGATCCCAATATGCGCAAGGAACTGGCTGCCGGTGAAGAGACCGGACGCCAGTTCAAAGCGCTCGTTGCGGCAAGCGACCTGCTCCTGCCATCGGGTGACGAGCTTTTCGTGGCCTGCCCGGCTGCCTCCGCAGACGAAGCCGTCAACACGCTGCTCGCCTCGGGGATCGCGGAAATCGTGGTGAAGCGCGGCCAGCATGGCTCGGCGCTCCATACCAATGCGGGCCGTGTCAGCCGCCCGGCATTCCTCGTTGAAGAAATCGACCCGACCGGCGCCGGCGACTGCTTCGGCGCCACCTATCTCACCTGCCGCCGTCTCGGTCATTCGGCGGAGCAGTCCCTCGACTATGCCAATGCCGCCGGTGCCCGCAATGTGACCCGCCGCGGCCCCATGGAAGGCACGTCGACCTTCCCGGAACTTGACCAGTTCATCGCTGCGACACCAAGGAAGTAAGATGTTCAAATCCCTCGCCCAATTGGCCACGGCGCACCGCAATGGTGACAATGCCGGTATCACATCCGTCTGCTCCGCCCATCCGCTTGTCATCAGGGCGGCGCTGCGCCGCGGCAAAAAGCACGGGCAGATCGTTCTCATCGAGGCAACCTGCAACCAGGTCAACCAATATGGCGGCTATACCGGCATGACGCCGGTCGACTTCGTCGTCTTCGTCGAAGCGATTGCCCGCGAGGAAGGCTTTGACCGCAACAATCTCATTTTCGGCGGCGATCATCTCGGCCCCAATCCATGGCGCAAGCTGTCGGCCGAGGAGGCCATGGCCAAAGCTGAAGCCATGGTGATCGATTACATCCAGGCCGGGTTCACCAAGATCCATCTCGATGCCAGCATGGGCTGCGCCGGCGAGCCGCCAGCGCTCGATGACGCGGTTACGGCTGAGCGTGCCGCACGGCTTGCCAAGGCTGCCGAGCAGGCGGCGGCGGCAAGCGGCTTTGCCCTCCCCAATTATATCATCGGCACGGAAGTGCCGGTTCCGGGCGGCGCGGATCACGCGCTTACCGAGGTTACGCCTACCAGCCCGGATGCGGCACGCCACACGATTGCAGTTCACCGCGCACGCTTTGCCAGCGAAGGACTTCAGGCTGCCTTTGACCGGGTCATCGGCATTGTCGTGCAGCCCGGCGTCGAATTCGGCAATGAGAATGTCGTCGAATACAGGCCGGATCAGGCCGTGGCGCTGACGAAGCTCTTGACGCATGAACCGCAATTCGTGTTCGAAGCCCATTCCACCGACTACCAGAGTGTGCAGTCGCTTTCGGCGCTCGTGCGCGACGGGTTCCCGATTCTCAAAGTCGGCCCCGGCCTGACCTTTGCACTGCGTGAAGCGCTCTACGGGCTCGACCTGATCGCATCGGAACTGGACAAGGCTTACGGCGAACGTCCGCTTGCCCGTGCCATGGAACGCCTGATGCTGGACAAGCCGGGGCACTGGGCGTCGCACTATCATGGAACGGATGATGCGCTCTATGTGCAGCGCCACTATAGCTACAGCGACCGCATCCGCTATTACTGGACCGAGCCGGAAGCCGTGGAAGCCGTCAACAAGCTCATGGCCGCTCTTGCCGGGCGCGACATTCCGGAAACACTGCTGCGGCAGTTCCTGCCCGATCTTGCCGTTCCTCCGGCGGACCGCAGCAAACCGGAAGCCATCCTGATTGCCGCCGTCGACCGCGTGCTTGCAGATTATTCCGCCGCCTGCGGCTGGTAACGGGCCAGCCGGCACGATCCCGTCCGTCCAAGCGCGGCAACGCGCCGCGAGACCTGCTGTCGATCCACCCTTTGCCTTCTCGGCAAAAGGCTTTAAACAGCAGGGGAATATTGGACGATTTCCATAGGAGTGCCTGATGACAATCACGAAGCCAAAACTTGTCACGATTTTCGGGGGTTCGGGTTTTGTCGGTCGTCACGTCGTGCGGGCCCTGGCCAAGCGCGGCTATCGCGTGCGCGTTGCCGTGCGCCGGCCCGACCTTGCTTTTCATCTGCAGCCGCTTGGCGGCGTCGGCCAGATCCAGGCGGTTCAGGCCAATCTGCGTTACCGCTGGTCGATCGACCGCGCCGTTGCCGGCTCCGATCACGTCATCAATCTCGTCGGCATTGCCTATGAAAGCGGTGCCCAGCGCTTCAGCACCGTGCATGAGTTCGGCGCCCGCGCCGTGGCCGAGGCTGCGCGCGCTGCCGGCGTTCCGCTGACCCACATGTCCGCGCTTGGCGCCGATGCGCACTCGCCCTCGCTTTATGCCAGCACCAAGGGCCGCGCTGAAGCTGCCGTGCACGAGACATTGCCCGATGCGGTGATCATCCGCCCATCGATCGTGTTCGGGCCGGAAGATGATTTCTTCAACCGGTTTGCCGGCATGGCACGCATCTCGCCCTTCCTGCCGCTGATCGGCGGCGGCAAGACCCGGTTCCAGCCGGTTTATGTCGGCGACCTCGCCGAGGTGTTTGCCCGCTCGGTCGACGGCTCGCTCAATGCCGGACGGGTCTATGAACTCGGCGGCGCCGAGGTACTGACATTTCGCCAGTGTCTGCAGGAAACCCTGCGTATCATCGGGCGCAAGCGCATCATGATCTCCATTCCATGGTGGGTTGCCAAGCTTCAAGGCTCCGTTCTCGGCCTTCTGCCGAAACCGCTTCTGACCAGGGATCAGGTGGTGCTGCTTGAGAAGGACTCGGTTGTGTCCGAGGCGGCAAAAAGGGACAATCGCACGCTGGAAGGCCTTGGCATCCAGCCGCAGACAATCGATACGATCCTGCCGTCCTATCTCTGGCGCTTCCGTGCGCAGGGGCAGTATTCGAGCCAGAAACCGGCCTGATTCCAGCGGTACAGTTCCAAACAAAACCCCGGCTTCGACCGGGGTTTTTGTCTTCCTACTTCGCCAGGATGAGGGCAATCAGGCCGACCGTCCCGACGATCACCCGCCAGTAGGCAAACAATGCAAAGCCGTGGCGCGAGACATAATCCAGGAGATACCGCACGACGAAGACGCCCGATATGAAGGCGGCGATAAAACCGATGGCGATCAGCGACGCATCGTTCAGCGTCAGCACATCGCGATTCTTGAAGAGATCATAGGCAAAGGCGCCCGCCATGGTCGGCATCGCCAGGAAGAACGAGAATTCAGCCGCCGAGCGCTTGTCCGCGCCAAGCAGAAGCGCGCCGACGATGGTCGAGCCGGACCGCGATGTTCCGGGGATCATGGCAAGGCACTGGATGAAGCCGATCTTCAGGCAGAGCGACAGGGGATAATCCATCACATTGGTATAACGCGGCTTCAGATCGAGCCGGTCCACCCAGAGAAGGATGATGCCGCCGACAATCAGCATGATGCAGATCAGCATCGGTGATTCAAACAGCACCGCCTTGATGAACCCATGCGCCAGCACGCCGATGACGACGGCCGGCAGGAACGCGACGAGAATGCCGGCGACGAAACGACGGGTGCCCGCATCGCTGGGAAGGTCCCGGGCAATTTTCATGAGGCGGCCGAAATAGACGGTGAGAATGGCCAGGATCGCGCCAAGCTGGATCAGAACCTCGAATGTCTTGCCGTTTGATTCAAAGCCGAGGAAGCGTCCGGCCAGCAGCAGGTGGCCCGTGGAGGAGACCGGTATAAACTCTGTTAACCCTTCCAGCAATCCGAGAAAAAGGGCTTCGACAATTGTCTGCGATTCCATGATTATAACTTCCGATGGTGATCCCGGTCAGGATGATCACATGCTGTTTGCTTGTCTCACGCCGCGGTTGCGCCTATAGGTTCGCATAGACTCAAGGGCTGGCGAGCAATACGCTGCCCCCTGATAAAATGCCAGTTCGAAAGATTTATGAAACACCTGCCATGTTGACGCTTTTCCATCATCCGATGTCCACCGGTTCGCGCTATGCCCGGCTTATCCTCAACGAATATGATATTGAAGTTGAGCTGATCGAGGAAAACAGCTGGTCGAGGCGCAAGGAGTTTCTGGCGCTCAACCCTGCCGGTACGCTGCCTGTGCTGCTGGCGGAAGGCGATGTTCCCGTTGCCGGCGCCACGGTGATTTCCGAATATATCGATGAGACGCGCGGCGCCCTCAAGCGCAGCCGCCGCCTGTTTCCCGAGGACTCGCTCAACCGCGCCGAAGTGCGCCGCCTGGTCGACTGGTTTCTGATCAAGTTCGAAAATGAAGTGACGCGGCACATGGCGCGCGAGCGCATTTTCAAACTGCACATGACCGCCGAACAGGGCGGCGGCGCACCGGATTCCACCGCTATCCGGGCCGCCCGCGCCAACATCACCCAGCACATGAAATATATCGACTGGCTGACCGCAACGCGCAACTGGCTGGCCGGGCCGACGCCGAGCTATGCCGACATGGCCGCGGCCGCGTCGATTTCCATTCTCGACTATCTCGGCGAGATCAAGTGGTCTGAATACAAGGCCGCACGCGACTGGTACACGCGCATGAAATCGCGCCCCTCCTTCCGCCCGTTGCTGGCGGACCGGGTGCGCGGCCTGCCGCCATCATCGCATTATGGCGATCTGGATTTCTGATGCTGCCCGCGGATGCAAAAGCCGCGACACGTTCAGGGCCAAAGGCGCAGCCGCAGCGGCTGAAAGAATTCATCATGGAGGAGGCGCGGGCCGCAGGCTTCGACCTTGTCGCGATCACGCGGCCGGATGCCATTCCGCTCGCCGAAGAGCGCTTGCGCCACTATCTGGAGAAAGGCCGCCACGCCAGCATGGCCTGGATGGCGGAAACCGCCGAACGCCGCGCCAATCCCCAGACGCTATGGCCCGACGTGCGCTCGATCATCGTGCTGGCGATGAATTACGGCCCGGACAGCAATCCCCTGGAAATCCTCGCCCGCAAAGACAAGGCGGCGATTTCGGTCTATGCGCAGAACCGTGACTATCACGATATCATCAAGGGCAAGCTGAAGGGCGTCGCCAGCCGGTTTGCTTCGCGGGCCGCGGGTGAAAACGTCAAGGTGTTCGTCGACACGGCGCCGGTGATGGAAAAGCCGCTCGCCGAGGCGGCCGGTCTGGGCTGGCAGGGCAAACACACCAATCTCGTCAGCCGCAGCCATGGCTCGTGGCTGTTCCTGGGCACCATCTTCACCACGGCTGAACTGGAGCCGGACGGGCGGGAAGCCGATCATTGCGGCTCCTGCCGGGCCTGTCTCGACATCTGTCCGACCAATGCTTTCCCGGCACCCTACCAGCTCGACGCCCGGCGCTGCATTTCGTATCTGACCATCGAACACAAGGAGCCCATTGCGCCGGAATTCCGCAAGGCCATGGGCAACCGCATCTACGGCTGCGACGATTGTCTCGCAGTCTGTCCGTGGAACAAATTTGCTGCGACGGCGCGCGAAGCCAGGCTGCAGGCGCGTGACGATCTGAAAGCCCCGGACCTTGCAACCTTCCTCGCGCTTGATGACGCCGCGTTCCGCACACTCTTCTCCGGTTCGCCGGTCAAGCGCATCGGCCGGGACCGCTTCCTGCGCAACGTACTGATTGCCAGCGGCAATTCCGGACAACCCGATCTGGTTGCGCTGGTCGAGCGGCATCTCGACGATCCCGCTCCCATCGTGCGCGGCGCCGCCGTCTGGGCCCTCGGGGAGCTTGTCGATGCCGCGCATTTTGCTACTCTGCAAATACGCTACGCTGCACAGGAAAACGATGCCGGCGTACTGACCGAATGGCGCAATGCAGGAAAGAAACAATGATGCGGATTTTTCTCTTCGGGGCAGGTTATTCCGCCCGCGCTTTCGCCCGGATCATGGCCGGCACAACGGATTTCATCGGCGGAACGACACGTGACAGCGACAAGTTTGCGGCGCTCAAGCAGGATGGCATCACACCGTTCCTGTTTCAGGGTACCCACGCATCGCAGGAGATCGTCAGCGCGCTGGAAGAGGTGACCCACATCGTCATTTCGACATCACCGGGCCAGACCGGCGATCCCGTTTATGCACAGTTCGGCGAAACGATCCGCTCCGCCATGCCGAAACTCCAATGGATCGGCTACCTCTCTACCGTCGGCGTCTATGGCGATTATGGCGGCGCCTGGGTCGATGAGACCACGCCGTGCCATCCGGTTTCGGCACGCTCGGTCGAACGGGTCGATGCCGAACAGGACTGGCAGAAACTGGCCGATGCGCGCAAGGTACCGCTGGCGATCCTGCGTCTTGGCGGCATTTACGGGCCGGGCCGCAATGCATTCGTCAATCTTGCCAATGGCACGGCGCGCCGCCTCAACAAGGCGGGACAGGTATTCAACCGCATTCACGTGGACGACATCGCCGGAGCCCTGCATTTTCTCGCCGGGCGCAATGAAGGCGGCGTGTTCAACATCACGGACGACGAGCCCGCACCGCCACAGGATGTGGTCGCCTATGCCGCCGAGCTGATGGGCATCGAACCGCCGGCCGAAACCCATTTCGAAACCGCGGAACTGACACCCATGGCGCGGTCGTTCTACGGCGAGAACAAGCGCGTTTCCAACGCGCGCATCAAGAAGCTCGGCTTTGCCTTCCGCTATCCCGACTATGGAACGGCTTTCTCGATGATGTGGCGCGACGGGAGCTGGCGCTAGCCACGCTCTAAAACCGCGTGACCACGCTGATGCCGGTTCCCTCGAACCGGTCCATCGCCATCAGGGCCGCTGGCGCATCATCGAGGGCAATCCGCTTGCCGATCAACCTTTGCGGGGCCAGCTTTCCCTGCTCCAGCATGTCCATCAGCGCCTTGTAGCGAAAGGCCTGCATGCCATGGCTGCCAAGGATTTCCAGCTCATAGGCGATGACCTTGTCCATCGGGATCGGGGCGCGAGCATGATCGCCCAGCATCAGCCCGACCTGCACGTGGCGGCCGCGGCGGCGCAGATTGGCGATGGAATTGAAACAGGTCGAGGGATGGCCAAGCGCATCGATGGAGACGTGAGCCCCGCCCTTGGTGATCTCCTTGACGGCGCCAACGATATCCTGCTGCTGCGATCCGTTCACCGTGGCAACCGCGCCAAGCTCCCGCGCAAAGGCAAGTTTTTCCTCGGTCAGGTCGACCGCGATCACATTGGCGCCCATGGCGGTCGCGATCATGATCGCCGACAGGCCGACACCGCCGCAACCGTGGACAACAACCCATTCGCCGGGCTTCACCCTGGCCTGATCGACCACCGCCCGGAACGAGGTCACGAACCGGCAGCCAAGGCTTGCCGCCGTGGCGAAATCCAGCGTATCGGGCAGACCGACCAGATTGGTATCGGCAAAATCCACCGCGACATATTCGGCAAAGGAACCCCAGGCGGTGAAGCCAGGCTGGAACTGGTGTTCGCACACCTGATGATTGCCGGAGTTGCACTCGAAACAATGGCCGCAGCCGCCAACAAACGGCACGGTGACCCGGTCGCCGATCTTCCACTGGGTAACGTGGCCGCCGAGAGCCTGAACCGTTCCGGCAAGCTCGTGGCCGGGCACGTGCGGCAGCTGGATATCGGGGTCATGCCCCATCCAGCCATGCCAGTCGCTGCGGCACAGTCCCGTCGCTTCGACCTTGATGACAACACCCGTCGGAGCCGGAACCGGATCGGCCACCGTGCGGATCGATGGGGCTTGGCCGAATTGCTCGAAGACGACTGCTTTCATGACATGGGCCTCCATTCGAATCAGGTCGAGGCACGCACCTCATTGGCATATTGCGACTTTCGCGCGAATCTGGCCATCATAAAGCCCGGATTCCCGCCGCAAATTTGCGGGAATAGCCTCTCGTTTGGTGGACAGCGGTCATGAAATCAAGAACCCTGATGCGTCTTGCACTAACGGCACTCCTGTCTTTTTCCGCAGTGACAAACGTTTTTGCCGAGGACGGTCCGGCCAAGCAGCTCTTCGGTGCGGTCAAGCTGCCGACGCTCGGCGCGCCGCAATCGGCAGGATTTTACGCCAAGGGCTGCCTTGCCGGCGGCGTGGCGCTGCCGGTCAACGGCCCGACATGGCAGGTCATGCGCCTGTCGCGCAACCGCAATTGGGGACATCCGCGGATGATTGCCCTGCTGGAACGGCTGTCGCGGGACGCCGCCGCCAAGGATGGCTGGCCGGGTCTGCTGGTCGGCGACATCTCGCAGCCGCGCGGCGGCCCGATGCTGACAGGCCACGCGTCGCACCAGGTCGGTCTCGACGCGGATATCTGGCTTACCCCCATGCCCAATTACCGCTTCACCAATGACCAGCGCGAAAAGGTGGAAGCCAGGTCCATGCTGAAGGGCGATACGCTCTATGTCGACCCGAACAGATGGACGCCAGCTCATGCGGCGCTTTTGAAGCGGGCCGCGAGCTATGACGAGGTGGAGCGCATCTTCGTCCATCCGGGCATCAAGAAAAAACTCTGCGAGACCGTACAGGGGGACCGCAGCTGGATGGCCAAGATCCGCCCCTATTGGGGGCATTTCTATCACTTCCATGTCCGGATCAAATGTCAGCCCGGCTCGCCCAACTGCAAGCCGCAGGAGCCCATCGGGACATCCGACGGTTGCGACAAGTCCCTGGCCTGGTGGTTCACCGACGAGCCATGGCGCAAGGCGCCCGAGCCGGAGAAGCCGGTCAAGCCCAAGATCATGATGCTGTCGGACCTGCCGAAGGCCTGCGCACAGATCCTGGATGCGCCGGGACCGCAATCGGCCGATCAGGTTACCTACGGTCTTGGAGCAAAGGCGGCGGCGGGCAGCGATGTCCCGGCTGTCGTGCCGGATCAGCCGCCGGCCGTCCCCCTGCCCAAACAGCGGACAAAGACCAAATAGACATCCGGACACACCGCCCGGCAGTGGCGGGGCGGCACCGGTTCAGGTCTTTTTTGTCTGCAGTCTTTTCAGGCGGGCGCGAATTGAGTATAGGGTTTCAATCGATTTAAGGTCAGGACCAGAGCACCTCTTGATGCAGCAGCCTTTTCGCCTCGCGCTGATCGCCCATGACCAGAAAAAGGATGACATGGTGGCTTTCGCGCGCGCCTATGAAAGCCTGCTCGCGCCCTGCTCCATCGTCGCCACCGGAACCACCGGCGGACTGATCATGGAGGCCTGCCCGTCCTTGCAGATCACGCGGGTCAAGAGCGGCCCGCTCGGCGGCGACCAGCAGATCGGTGCGCTCATTGCCGAAGGCCTGATCGACGGCCTGATTTTCTTTGTCGACCCGCTGTCGCCCATGCCGCACGACGTGGACGTGAAGGCGCTGATGCGGCTCGGCATCGTCTATGACATTCCGATGGCCTTGAACCGGGCAACCGCCGAGGTTCTCGTGCAAAAGAAGGGTTTGCTGCGCGCCGATTGACGGTTAAGCATGGCGCAGCACGATTGAGATTGGGGACGGAATTTATGGTTACTTCTGCAGACACCGATTGCATCATGAAATTTCCAATCCTGGTTGGAGATATCGGTGGCACCAATGCGCGTTTCGCCATTCTTGTCGATGCCTATGCGGAACCGAAAGAGTTCCCCATCATCCAGACGGCGGACTTTGAAACCATTGACGAGGCGATCCAGAACGCCATCCTCGATCATACGTCGATCCAGCCGCGCTCGGCGGTCCTGGCCATTGCCGGGCCGGTGGAAGGCGACGAGATCGACCTGACCAACTGCGCCTGGGTGGTCAAGCCGCGCCAGATGATGGAAACCCTCGGCCTTTCCGACATCACCGTGCTCAACGATTTCGAAGCGCAGGCGCTGGCCGTCGTGTCGCTGGAGCCCAAACACCTGGAAAAACTGGGCGGCGGCGCCGGGGACCCGCATGGCAGCCGCGCTGTCCTCGGACCCGGCACCGGCCTTGGCGTTGCCGGCATGGTGCGCTCGCGCAACAGCTGGGTTCCCGTACCGGGTGAAGGCGGCCATGTGGACATCGGCCCGCGCACGGCGCGCGATCTCGAGCTCTTCCCGCACATCGAACACATCGAGGGGCGCATCTCAGGCGAACAGCTTTTGTGCGGCCGCGGCCTGCAGAACATTTACCGCGCGATCTGCAAGGTTGCCGGGACGCCGGCCACGTTGCAGAGCCCTGCCGACATCACCGCGGCAGGCCTTTCCGGCGAATCCGCCGAGGCAAAGGAAACCCTGTCGCTGTTCGTCACCTATCTCGGCCGTCTTGCCGGGGATTTCGCACTGACCTTCATGGCACGCGGCGGTGTCTATCTCGCCGGCGGCATCGTCCAGAAAATCGTGGAACCGCTGAAACACCCGTCTTTCCGCGAAGCTTTCGAAGACAAGGCACCGCATCGCCAGATCCTGACCGAGACGCCGGTCTACATCATCACGCATCCGCTTGCAGCGCTCAGCGGGCTGTCCGCCTTCTCGCGCACGCCCACCCGCTTCGGCGTGGCAACCGAAGGCCGCCGCTGGCGCAAGGATTAGACTTTTCGTGGAGACGCCAGGGCAACACCTGTCCTGTCCCGTTCACGACGATGGCCAAAACCGATAGGCAAGGCGGATCAATAAGGTTATAGGGTCAGCTTGAAGAAGGGCGCGATCACTCGAAACCGTTGCCTGAACGCTTGATACGAACGAGTTGCCGTCCGTCATGAATGATCAGACCAAGAAGAAGAAAATCGATCCGAACGAAGCCATGCGGGTTATCCGCAGGGTTTGGAATGAAAACGCACGCGAGCATCGGTCATCCTACGCCATTGCCATTCCCGCCATGCTGGCTGTTGCAGGGACGACGGCATTTGTTGCCATCATCTTCAAGGAAGTCATCAACGGAATTTATTATGACCGCCGCGCTGATCTCATCACAACGATCAGTCTGAGTGTTCTTTTTGCCTTCATCATTCGCGGTGTCGCTACTTATATCCAATCCGTCACCATGGCCAAGATTGGCAACAATATCGTTGCACGGTATCAGCAGAAAATCTTTGACCACCTTATGAAACTTGGCCTCGATTTCTATACGGATACCCGTTCGGCCCAGCTTGCGGCGCGGATCAACCAGAACGTGGCTGGTGTGCGCGAACTTCTCGATGTTGTCGTTACCACAATCGGCAAGGATATTCCCACGCTTCTGTCGTTGATAGCGGGCATGATTTATCTTGATCCGTTTCTGTCGCTTCTGGCCCTGCTGATCGGCCCACCAGTAATCCTGGCGGTGCGTTATCTGTCAAAGCGCCTGCGTAGCATTCATCGTGAATCTGTTACGTTGAATTCGCATCTGCTCGGAGCAATGCAGGAATCCACACAGGGTATTGCCATCGTCAAGGCTTTTACCATGGAAGATCAGCTTCGAACCAAGATCAGTGACCTGATAAAACGTGTAGAGGAACGCGCCAACAAGATCGCTCGCGTTTCGGAACGTATAACACCATTCACTGAGCTGATCGCTGGCGTCGCGATAGCGTCGATGATTGCCTATACGGGTTATCGCGCGGTTTACGACCAGCAGCCGCCTGGCGCCATGTTCAGCTTCATGACCGCCATGCTTCTTGCTTATGATCCCATCCGTCGTCTGGCACGCGTTCAGGTCGGTCTGGAAAAGTCGCTGGTCAATGCGCGGATGGTCTTCGAGATTCTTGATGTGGAACCGCGTCAGGCGGACAGCATTGGCGCGGTGCCCATTACCGTCCCGACGGGCGAAGTGCAGTTCGACAATGTGCGCTTCAGCTATGGCAATGATGTGCCGGTGCTGCACGGCATCAGCTTTACCGCAGAAGCCGGCAAGACCACGGCCATCATCGGCGCTTCCGGTGCGGGCAAATCGACCCTGATCGGCCTCATCCAGCGCTTCTATGACATCGACAGCGGCCGCATTCTCATCGACGGGCAGGACATTGCCTATGTCAGCAAGAAATCCCTGCGCCAGTCCATCGCCTATGTCTCGCAGCAGCCCTATCTGTTCGAAGGCACCATTGCCGACAACATCCGCTATGGCCGTCCCGATGCCACCGATGAAGAGGTGATCGAGGCGGCAAAGCTGGCCAATGCCGACGAGTTCATCCGCCTGCAGCCGCAGAGCTACGGTACCGAGGTTGGCGAGAACGGCGCGACCCTTTCCGGTGGCCAGCGCCAGCGCCTGTCCATCGCCCGCGCCCTTGTCCGCAATGCGTCCATTCTCCTGCTCGACGAGGCCACCTCGGCCCTCGACAATGAATCGGAAAAACGCGTGCAGCAGGCGCTGGAACACGTGATGCAGGGCCGCACCACCATCGTCATCGCCCATCGCCTGTCGACCATCGTCAATGCCGACCATATCGTCGTCATGGAAGCCGGGCGCATCGTCGAGGAAGGCGTGCACGAAACCTTGCTCGATGTGCCGAACGGCATCTATGCGCGCTTCTATCAGTTGCAGGGCAAGGAAGAGTCGACCATCATCGACGACAACAGTGACATGCAGCCAACACCAGTGACAGGAACGGCCGAATGAGCGGAACACCGGAAATGAAGCTTGCAGTTGTCGGCGCCGGCGGCCGCATGGGCCAGACGCTGATCCGCGCGATTCAGGCCATTGACGGGGCTGTGCTTGCCGGCGCGATCGAGCGCCCCGGCTCACCGCATATCGGCCTCGATGCGGGCGAACTTGCCGGCGTCGGCCATCTCGGCATCCCGGTCACCGACGACGCGCTGTCGGTCTTTGTCGGGGTTGAGGGCGTGCTTGATTTCACCGCTCCGGCCGCGACGGTCGCCTTTGCCGAACTCGCCGCCCAGGCGCGTATCGTCCACGTGATCGGCACAACCGGCTGTTCGCCTGATGATGATGCCAAGATCCGTGCGGCGGCGCGGCATGCGGCCGTGATCAAATCGGGCAATATGAGCCTTGGCGTCAATCTCCTCGGCGTGCTGGTCAAGCAGGCTGCCAAGGCGCTGGGTGCGGATGATTTCGACATCGAGATTCTGGAAATGCACCACAAGCACAAGGTCGATGCCCCGTCCGGCACGGCATTGCTTTTGGGCGAAGCAGCCGTCGCAGGCCGCAATGTGTCGCTGGCCGACCACAGCGTGCGCGTGCGTGACGGGCATACCGGCCCGCGTGAAGACGGCACGATCGGCTTTGCCTCGCTGCGCGGCGGTTCCGTCGTCGGCGATCATTCGGTCATCCTGGCCGGACCGGGCGAGCGGATCACCCTGTCGCACCATGCGGAAGACCGCACGATTTTTGCCCGTGGCGCCGTCAAGGCAGCGCTCTGGGGCAAGGGCCGCAAGCCGGGCCTCTATTCCATGCTCGACGTGCTTGGCCTCAACACCTGACTTTTCCCGTTCAACAGGAGTATTGCAATGTCCGGAACCCTCGTCCTTGTCCGTCATGGCCAGAGCGAATGGAATTTGAAGAATCTGTTTACCGGCTGGCGCGATCCGGGCCTGACCGAGCTTGGCCACAGCGAAGCCAAGGCCGCGGGCCAGCGGCTGAAGGCGAAGGGCCTGCATTTCGATATCGCCTACACATCGGTGCTGTCACGCGCCCAGGTGACCCTGCAGCACATCCTTGACGAGGTTGGCCAGCCGGGGCTTGAGACGATCCGCAACCAGGCGCTGAACGAACGCGACTATGGCGACCTCTCCGGCCTCAACAAGGACGATGCGCGCGCCAAATGGGGCGAGGACCAGGTGCATATCTGGCGCCGCTCCTACGATGTGCCGCCGCCCGGCGGCGAAAGCCTGCGCGACACGGGCGCCCGCGTCTGGCCCTATTACCTGCATGACGTGCAGCCACACGTGCTGCGCGGCGAGACGGTTCTGGTGGCGGCGCACGGCAATTCGCTGCGCGCCCTCATCATGGCGCTGGAAGGCCTGACCAGCGAAGAGATCATTGCGCAGGAGCTGGCGACGGGCGTGCCGATTATCTACACGCTCAACGCTGATTCGACAGTCGCATCCAAGGAAATCCTGACCGCCTGATCCGGCGGCGTTTGCCTGTGATTCGCATGAACCCGCGCCGGGACACCGGCGCGGGTTTGTTGTTTGTGCTGGTCTTTTCAGCCTTATTTGCGGGTCTTTGCCGCAACTGAGACACCGGAATGAGAATAGGTCGATAAATACCCGACAAATGGATTGACAGAGTTCCGCCCGCCCCTTACATGAGACCCCGCTGCCCAGATGGCGGAATTGGTAGACGCGCACGGTTCAGGTCCGTGTGCCGCAAGGCGTGGAGGTTCGAGTCCTCTTCTGGGCACCATTTCCCATTCGTCCGACGTATACCAACGTCCATGGATGATCAGAAAAGCCCCGGTTTCCCCGGGGTTTTTTCTTGTCTATCATTCACCCGCGTTCAGGATGCTTTGGCATCTGCCCTCATTTGCATCACCAAAAGGCCACACATGGCCCCGATAGACGCGGTTTGACAGTGTGAATGGAACCGAAGGGGATAAACATGGCAGTCCGTCGCAGCATATTGAAAGCGGCCGTCGCTATCGGATTCACCGGAATGATCGGCAGAGGCGCAACCATGGCATTTGCAGCCGATGACACGTGGCATATGCCCGACGAGGGCGATCCGCACACGGCGACATGGATGGCGTTTGGCCCGAGCGAAGACGTATGGGGCAAGAAGCTCCAGCGCGGCGCGCAGACCAATCTTGCCGCGATCGCCAAGGCCATCTCCGCGCATGAACCGGTCAATATGCTCGTGCGGGCGGAAGACCGCGACACGGCCGAGCGCCTGTGCGGCGATGCGGCGACATTGTTCGTGCACGAGATCGATGATCTGTGGATGCGCGATACCGGGCCGGTCTTCGTCAAGAACGGCGCCGGTCAGCTGGCCGGCGTTGACTTCAACTTCAACGGCTGGGGCAGCAAGCAGGACCACAGCGGCGACGCGGAAGTTGCGGAATTTGTCACCGGCAAGACGAAGGTGGAGACACTGCGCACCAAACTGGTGCTGGAAGGCGGCGGCATTGAAGTCGATGGCAAGGGCACGGCAATCATCACCGAGAGTTGCGTCCTGAACAAAAACCGCAATCCCGGCGTGAGCAGGGAACAGTGCGAAGAGGAGCTGGGGCGTCTTCTCGGGCTGAAGAAGATCATCTGGCTGCCGGGTATCAAGGGCAAGGACATCACCGACGGCCATACGGATTTTTACGCCCGCTTCGTCAGCCCCGGTGTCGTGGTTGCCGGTCTTGACACGGATCCGAC
This sequence comes from Phyllobacterium sp. 22229, assembly GCF_052056495.1. Classification (NCBI taxonomy): domain Bacteria; kingdom Pseudomonadati; phylum Pseudomonadota; class Alphaproteobacteria; order Hyphomicrobiales; family Phyllobacteriaceae; genus Phyllobacterium; species Phyllobacterium sp. 22229. The sequence goes on along the minus strand of NZ_JBQEPA010000006.1, from coordinate 160,960 downwards.
CTCTTATGATCACGCCGTGACCAAACGGCATCTTGAACTGCTCAAGGAAGCGACCGACAGCGCCGGGCAGAAATTGCAGGTGGTTGTCATTCCCGGCCCCGGCAGCGTGCGGCCGCAGTTCGAGAACAAGGAATTCGCAGCCGGCTACATCAATTTCTACCTGTGCAACGGCGCCGTCATCGCCCCTGAATTCGGGGACAAGAAGGCTGACAATTTCTGCCGTGACGCGCTGCGGGATGTCCTGCCGGGGCGCGAGATCGTGCAGCTTAACATCGATGCGATCGCCGCCGGCGGTGGCGGCATCCACTGCACGACCCAACAGCAGCCTGCATGACGCCATCGTGGCGCCTGCAGGCGCACGCGCCATTGCGTGCAAAGCTGTTTCCGCCGGGCCTCCGGCATGCGATACTCCAACCGCGAAGGCTTCAGCGGAGTATCAATGCATGATCCGGCTTATCATCATTCTCGCACTGCTCATTCTGGTCCTGTTCCTGATCTACAGCATCATCAACAGCATCCGCACGAAGCAGATCGACTGGACCGGCATCGGCGTCACGCTCGCCTTGATCATGCTTGCCCTCTATCTGCGCGGCGTGACCGGGATCGGCGGTGTCGGCTTCTGAAAATCAGGCGCTGCGTGGTCACCTTGACACATTGCAACCTCTTGTCCGGCGAATTAATATATCAGTCTACTCAGGAGACTTTTATGGACACGCTCACATCCCCACGCCATCTGCGCCTGCACACCTCCGACAATGTGGTGGTGGCGGTGGATGCCTTTCAGGCCGGACAGCATGTGGAGGACGTGACCGTCAGGGACCGCGTGCCGCGCGGCCATAAACTTGCATCAAAGCCCATTGCGCTGGGGGAACCTGTGCGCAAATTCGGCCAGATCATCGGCTCGGCGTCCAAACCCATCGCCCCGGGCGAATGGGTGCACGAACACAACCTCGATTTCAGCAGCTTTGCCCGCCAGCCGGACAGCAGCCACGAAACCCATGCGGGCGCCATCCTGCCGGTTGAGCAGCAGGCGACGTTCCAGGGGTTCCGCCGGGCCAATGGCCGCGCGGGCACCCGCAACTATATCGGCGTGCTGACCTCGGTTAATTGTTCGGCATCGGTTGCCCGCTTCATCGCCGAAGCGGTGCAGCGCTCCGGACTGCTCGACGATTACCCGATGATCGACGGCATCATTCCGCTCGTGCATGGCGGCGGCTGCGCGCTCGATGTCAAGGGTGAAGGCTACGAGGTGCTCAAGCGTACCCAGTGGGGCTATGCCACCAATCCGAACATCGCCGCGGTGCTGATGGTCGGCCTTGGCTGTGAAGGGTTTCAGATCGGCCGCTGGAAGGAAGCCTACAACATCGTTGAAAGCGATACGTTCCGCAGCCTGACCATTCAGGAAGTGGGTGGCACGCGCAAGACCATGGAAGCCGGCATTGCCGCCGTGCGCGACATGCTGCCGACGGCAGCCAATGTGAAGCGCGTGACCATTCCGGCATCGGAACTGATGCTGGCGCTGCAGTGCGGCGGATCCGACGGCTATTCCGGCATCACCGCCAATCCGGCGCTGGGCGCGGCGGTCGACCTTCTGGTCAAGCAGGGCGGCACCGCCATCCTGTCGGAAACGCCGGAGATTTACGGAGCCGAGCATCTTTTGATCGAACGCGCCTCCAACCCGGAAGCGGTGACGCGGCTGCAATCCATCATTGCCTGGTGGGAGGATTACACCGCCCGCAACCGGATGGAGATGAACAACAATCCCTCCCCGGGCAACAAGGCGGGCGGACTGACCACCATCCTGGAAAAATCGCTGGGCGCGGTCGCCAAGTCGGGCACCACGCCGCTGGAAGCGGTCTATGGCTACGCCGAACCGGTGACGGCGCGCGGCCTCGTGTTCATGGACACACCTGGCTACGATCCCGTCTCGGCCACGGGACAGGTGGCGGGCGGCGCCAATATCCTCTGCTTCACCACCGGACGCGGTTCGGCCTATGGCTGCAAGCCGACGCCGTCGATCAAGCTTGCCACCAACACCCCCATGTATACCCAGATGATCGAGGACATGGATATCAATTGCGGCGATGTGCTCGATGGCGTGTCGATCGAAGACAAGGGCCGCGAAATCTTCGAGCAGGTGCTGCGGGTGGCCTCGGGCGAGCGCAGCAAATCCGAACTGCTCGGTTATGGCGACGCGGAATTCGTGCCCTGGCAGATCGGCGCCACCATGTAGTCTCCGGGCTGCGATATCAGCAAAAACGGGAGCCGATGGCTCCCGTTTTCATATCCAGCGCATGATCGGGATCAGGCGGCCGATTGCTGCTGCTTGGCCCGGGCGACGATCTGCGTCGGATTGACGAAGCGCAGCGCGATGAGCAGCCAGACCAGCGTCGTCACCATATAGACGACCGCCATGGCATCGATGGACTGCACGGCGCGCACTCCGGATGCGAAGACCGAGTAGTACAGCGCGACCACCAGCGTCTGGCTGGTCGGGCCCGCCGTGAGGAAGGTCAGCTCGAACATCGCCACGGTGCGCACGAGGACCAGCAGGAGCGAGGCGAGAATGCCCGGCAGCAGCATCGGCATGAGCACGTGCAGGAACAGACGGAACGTGCCGGCGCCGAAGACGCGGGCTGCCGCCTCCACCTTGGGATCGATCTGCTCGATGAACGGAATCATCACCAGGATGACGAAGGGAACCGTCGGCACCAGATTGGCGAGAACCACACCCCAGAACGTACCGCCGACCCCCGCCTGGTAGAGAACCGTTGCCAGCGGGATGCCGAAGGTGATCGGCGGCACCAGCAGCGGCAGGAGGAACAGAAGCATGATGAGTTTCTTGCCGGGAAAATCGCGCCGCGCCAGCGCATAGGCCGCCGTGACGCCGAGCAGGCCGGACAGGGCAACCACCGTGAAGACGATCTGGAACGTGACGATCAGGACATCGCTGAGCTGGAATTCCGCCCAGGCGGTAAAATACCATTTCGTCGTCCAGCCCGCCGGCAGCCATGTGCCGAGCCAGCGGGTTCCGAAGGAGGAGATGATCACGGTTGCGATCATCGCCAGGAGGTTGACGATGAAGAAGCCGACCACCACCCAGACGGCGGTGATCCAGAGTTTTGCGCCAATGGTTGTATCGCGGATCATGGTCAGCCCTTTCCGCCGGCGGTCGAGCCGCGATAGAAGAGATTGCGAATGGCGAGGATCGCCACGACGATGGCCAGCTGTACCGCCGCCATGATCATGGCGATGGCCGATGCCATGGAATAATCATACTGCTCGAAGGCCGCCTGATAGGCAGCGATGGAGATAACGCGCGTCGGCCCCGCCGGAGCGCCGAGCAGCACCGCCGAGGGGAACACCGCGAAGGCCTGCACGAAGGACAGGCAGAAGGCGATGGCCAATCCCGGTATGAGCAGCGGCAGCAGGACAAAACGGAAGCGCTGCCAGCTCTTTGCGCCGTGCGTCGCCGCCGCCTGTTCCAGCGCCGGATCGATGCCGGTGACATAGGACAGGGTCAACAGGAAGGTGAAGGGAAAGCCGGTGATGATCAGCGAGGAAAACACACCCCAGTAATTGTTGGTGAGCTTCAAGGGCCGGTCGATCATTCCCAGCAGCATCAGCGTCCGGCTGAACCAGCCCTGCGGCCCCAGATAGTTGAGAAGCCCTTCGGCGACAAGCACGGTGCCAAGCGTCACCGGAAGCACCAGAATGGTTGTCAGCAGCCGCTGACGGGTCATCAGGCGCACGCGGAAGGCAATGGGCAGCGCCAGGGCAATGCTGATGACCGTCACGGGAACCGCAAGCCAGAGCGTGGTCAGGATCGTGTCGTAGAGGAAGGGATCGGAGAAGAACTTCTGGTAGTTGGCAAAGATCCCGCCTTCCTTCGGCGTGAAGGACAGGATCAGCCCGTAAATGAAGGGATAGACAAACACGGCCAGCAGGAACAGCACCGCCGGGAGAACAAGGATCGTCACGCCGTCGATGCCGCGCAGGGCGAGACGCTGACGCAGCGACAACCGGTCATAGACTGGGGGAGAGGAGACAGCCATGCCGGGCCTCACGCCGCGAAGGCCAGCGCGCGCGCCGGATCGATTGCGAGCCAGATGGAACTGCCGAGCGCCGCTGTCTGCGGCGCGTGGAACACCAGTTCCAGCCCTTCGGCGGTGCGAGCCGTGCCGACGAATTCGCGGCCGCGATATTCAATGGTCTCGACCACGGCTTCCACCGTATGTTCCGAGCGCTGGCCTGCCTCCACATCGTCGGCGCGCGCGGCAATGACGGCCGCATCGCCGGTTTTCAGACTGTCGCGCGCGGTGCCGCTGAGCGTGGCATTGCCGACGGAAACGCTGACGCGCGCGCCGTCGACGGAGACGACCTTTCCGGTCAGCCGGTTGCGGTAGCCCATGAACTCGGCGACATCGAGATGATCCGGACGCTCATAGAGATCGCTCGGCGCACCCACCTGCCGGATTTCGCCATCGCGCAGGACAACGATACGGTCGGCCAGCGACAGCGCCTCGTCCTGATCGTGGGTGACATAGATCGTGGTCGCCCCGAGCTGGTTGTGGATGCGGCGGATTTCGGCGCGCATCTCCAGCCGCAGCTTGGCGTCGAGATTGGAGAGAGGCTCATCCATCAGCACCAGCGGCGGCTCGATGACGATGGCGCGGGCGATGGCCACGCGCTGCTGCTGGCCGCCGGAGAGCTGGCCCGGCAATTTATGCCCCTGGCCCTGCAGACGCACCAGATTGAGCGCTTCCTCGACCCGCTTGTCGGTTTCAGCCTTGGCGACATTGCGCATCTTCAGGCCGAAGCCGATGTTCTGGCGCACCGTCATATGCGGAAACAGCGCATAATTCTGGAACACCATGCCAAAACCGCGATCCTCGGGCTTGAGCGTATCGATGCGCTTGTCATCGATGAAAATACCGCCGCCTGTCGTGGCGAGCAGGCCGGCAATACAGTTGAGCGCAGTGGATTTGCCGCAGCCGGAGGGGCCGAGCAAGGCGATGAACTCGCCCTTGCGGATGGAAAGCGACACGTCCTTCAACGCATTGTGCGCACCAAAGGCGCGGCTCATGCGGTCAAGACGGATTTCCTGGAATGGCGATGACGCCAGCAGCATGGGATACCTCATAATTGCGCGCCATCCGGGTTGCCCCGGATGGCGCTATTGCATGCATCGATCAGGATTTCTTGCCGGCGACTTCTTCGTCCCAGCGGCGGAAGGCGACAACCATGGCGGCCGGATCGAGCGGAACCTCGATCGGGTTGTTGGCGATCCAGTCGGCATATTCCTTGCGGCCGAATTCGGCCAGGGCATCCTGGCTTTCCTTCGGCGCCATGGAGAGCGGCACGTCCTTGACCGCGGGGCCGGGATAGAAATAGCCCTGATCATAGGTATAGGCCTGCTGTTCCGGCGTGAGCAGGAAGCTCATGAGGTCGAGCAGCACGGCGAGTTTTTCCTCGGCAATGCCCTTCGGCACGCACATGTAATGCGCATCGGCAACCCAATGGAAACCCTTCAGCGGCGCGACGGCGGCTTCCTTCGGCACCACGCCGAGCACCCGCGGATTGATGTCCCAGCCGGTGGTGGAGACGGTCATGTCGCGTGTGCCTTCGCCGAGTTCCTTCATCAGCGCGCCGGTGCCGGTCGGGTAATACTCGATATATTTGTGCAGTTCCTTCAGATACGCCCAGGTCTTGTCCCAGCCCTTGACTGGATCGTGCGGATCGCTGTCGCCAAGCAGATAAGGCAGCCCCATGAGGAAGGTCCGTCCCGGACCCGAATTGGCCGGGCGGGCATAGAGGAACTTGTTGGGATTTTCCTTGGCCCAGGCCAGAAGCTCCTCGACGGTCGTTGGAACCTTCTTCACGCGGTCCGGCATATATTCAAGCAGCGGCCCGGAGGGATAATAGGTCACGACAACGCCGTGATCCTTGCCCAGCGCCAGCATCCGGTGCGCCGGCTCCTGGTAGATGGCTTTCAGATCGGGCAGCGACGCGGAATGATCCGGCAGCAGCTTGACCCACAGGTCCTGCTCCAGGCCCGCGGACAGGGCATCGGTTCCGGTCAGGACCAGGTCGATATCAAGCCGGTTGGCCGCCTGCTGCGCCTTCAGCTTCCCCGGAAGTTCCGGCGCAGGCGCCTTGGTGAAGGTGATCTTGGAAACGAGATTGGGCTTGGCAGCCGCATAGTTCTCAATGGCCTTCTGTGTCAAGGCGAGATTGCCGGCGACATCGGCGACATTGAGCGTAATGGGGGATGTCGGCAATGCTAGCTTCCCCTGTGCAAAGAGACGTGTTGCCGGTAGCGTTGCCAGAGCGGCCAAGCCGCCAATGGCTTGCCTGCGCGTGATGCGGATCATTGTCTTCCTCCCAATTATTCCCGGTTTAGCGATCGGCGGCCATCCTTGGGCCGCTCATTTTTACTACTTGATATATTAATCTATCAGTTTCAGATAGCAAGCGCTTTCGCCCCGCTTCAAAACCCGGCCACCGTCCGGGCCGCGCCTTCACCCATCAATTTTACCAAAGCCTTGCCAACGGTATCGCGAAACGCAGCGCTTTCCGGCAGATCGCTGCCGAAAATCTGCTCCATGCCGAGATAGGCCTGCAAAAGAGCCGGTGCCGATGTCTTGCCGGCGGTGCGGGCCTTGAATTCATCGGCCAGCGGATCGCGCACATCGATCGGATTGCCCTGCTCGTCGGTACCCGTCGCATAGCGCATCCAGCCGGCGACACCCAGCGCCAGCCGGTCAAAGGGCGCATTCTCCTTGAGCCGCACACGGATGGTGTTGAGCAGCCGCTGCGGCAGTTTCTGCGACCCGTCCATGGCGATCTGCCATGTCCGGTGGCGCAAGGCCGGATTGCGGAAGCGCTCGCGCAGCTGCCTTTTATAGGCGTCAAGGTCGAAGCCGGGCAGCCCCGGCAGGGCCGGGGTGATCTCCTCGTCCATCATCCGTTCGATCAGCGCGGCAAAACCTTCTCCCGCCATGGCGTCGGACACGGTTTCATGGCCGGCGAGATAACCGAGATAGGCCAGCGTCGAATGACTGCCATTGAGCAGGCGCAGCTTCATCAGCTCGAACGCGTCGACATCCCCAACGAAGGTCACACCGGCCTTTTCCCAGGCCGGGCGCCCGGATGGAAAATGATCCTCCACCACCCATTGGCTGAACGGTTCCGTCATGATCGGCCAGCGGTCGGCAAGCCCGGTATCCCGGGCGACAGCGTCGCGGTCCGCATCGGTTGTGGCGGGCACGATCCGGTCGACCATCGTCGAGGGAAAGGCGACGTTCTCCCGGATGAACGCAGAGAGTTCCGCATCCCGCAAGGCGGCGAAGCGCGTGACCACCCGCTTCAGGGTCTGCCCGTTGGCCGGAAGGTTGTCGCAGGACAGAAGCGTGAACGGCGCGGTGCCATTGGCGTGCCGCCGGGCCAGTGCCTCGACGATGAAGCCGATGGCCGAGCGCGGTGCCGCGGGATGGGCCAAGTCATGGACAATATCCGGATGATTTTCATCGAGCGAGGCGGAAGCAGGGGAATAGCAATAGCCCTTTTCCGTGACTGTCAGCGAAACGATCCGGACAGCCGGAGCCGTCATGGCATCCAGCAGGGCCTGCGGGTCTTCCGGCGCGACCAGTACATCGCCGATGCTGCCGATGACCCGATAGCTGCTGCCACCGGCATCGCGCACGGCCACCGTATAGAGCCCGCCCTGCGGCTGCAACGCGTCGCGCGTATCGGCGCTGCGCAGCGATGCACCCAGAATGCCCCACCTGGTATCCCCCGATGCAAGCACGCTGTCCGTATAAACCGCCTGGTGGGCGCGGTGAAAGGCCCCGATGCCCAAATGCACGATGCCGGTCTCAACCGCACCGCGGTCATAGGCCGGCGTGGCAACACCGGCGGCAAGACGCGGCAGGCTGGCGGGGGAAAGATAGGTCTGGTCGGCGTGCGCCATCGGGCAATCTCGTCTGTTCTGTTTCAAAGACGGTAGGCTTGTTTGGCCAGCCGGTAACTCAGATCGTGGGCAATCGCATGCGCCTCATCCTCGTCCAGCCGGTGGTCGGCGACAAGCCGCGCGAGATAAGCGCAATCCACCCGGCGGGCCATGTCGTGGCGGGCGGGGATGGAAAGATAGGCCCGCGTGTCATCGTTGAACCCGACGGTGTTGTAGAAACCGGCTGTCTCGGTGGTCAGTTCGCGGAACCGGCGCATGCCTTCCGGGCTGTCGTGGAACCACCAGGCCGGTCCAAGCCGCAGGGCGGGATAGTGTCCGGCAAGCGGCGCCAGTTCGCGGCTGTAGCTAGTCTCATCCAGCGTGAAGAGAATGAGGGTCAGGTGCGGATTGTTGCCGAAAGCATCGAGCAGCGGCTTCAGCTCTTCGACATAACCGGTCGAGCGCGGAATATCCGCCCCCTTGTCGGGACCGAAACCAGCGAAAACGGTCGCGTTGTGGTTGCGGAAGGAGCCCGGATGCAGCTGCATGACCAGCCCGTCGTCAATGCTCATGCGCGCCATTTCGGTCAGCATCTGCGCGCGGAAGAGATCGGCATCGGCATAGGAAACATCGGGCCGCAGAACCCGCTCGAACAGCGCCGCGGCATCGGTGACGGACAGGTTGGCCGTGCGTGCGCTGGGATGGCCGTGATCGCTTGAGGTGGCGCCCCGTGCCTTGAAATAGGCGCGCCGGTTGCGGTGCGCCTCAAGATAGCCCTTGTAGTTCAGCGATGTTCCGGCAAGGGCAATGAGCCTTTCCACATTGGCGCGGAAATCCGCCCGCGATGCGTCAATCACCGCATCGGGCCGGTAGGCGGGAATGACGCGCCCGTCCCAGCCTGACTTTCGGATGATATCGTGTGCCGCAAGGTCATCTGTCGCCGCATCGGTCGTCGAGATCACTTCGATGCCGAACTGCTTGTAGAGCGCACGCGGGCGCATTGCAGGCTCGTCGAGCTTGCCGGCAATACGATCATAGCTCTCGTCGGCATTGCCTTCGTTCAACCGCTCGGTGATGCCGAACACCGTTTCCATGGCGTGCTCGAACCACAGGCGCGATGGCGTGCCGCGAAACAGATGCCAATATTTGGCAAACAGCCGCCAGATCGTGCGCCCGTCGGTTTCGACAGGCCCGCCATCGTGGCGCGGCACGCCCAGATCCTCGAGCTTGACGCCTTGAGAATACAGCATGCGGAAAATATAATGATCGGGCTTGACGAAGAGGCTGGCCGGATCGGGAAAGGCCTCGTCATGCGCGTACCACAGCGGGTCCGTATGACCATGCGGCGAGATGATGGGCAGGCGCTCGACTTCGCAAAAGAGCCGCCGCGCGATGGAGCGCGCATCGGCTTCGATGGGGAAAAGTCGATCTGGGTGGAGAGGCATGATCGGTCCTTGCTGTCATCTTCGGCACCGGCCGATACACCATGGGTGGGTGGAACGGAGCCGCAGCCGTAAAATTGCCCCTGTCGAGGCGTCTTTTCGCATCGCCAGCCGCCACGGGTGTCTTGTGAACATTCGGCTTTTGCGATCTTGGCGAAGAGTAAATAATAATATATTAGTATGTCAACTGGATCGATGTGCCCTGAAATCGTTTCCCACGCGGCTTTGGCACTATGATTTCGCGCGGAATTCTACCATGCATGACGGTGGATTCATCTGCGACACAGGAAATGGAGCGCTGGAATGGCAGCACAGAACCGGGGAGAAAAAAGTTTGGCCGTGGCGACACCGGCTGAACCCATCGCCTCAGCACGAGACAATGCGGCGCGTTTCGCCAAATCCGGCACACGCGGCGCCCCTGCCGGACGCATGACGACGGCCACGGCGATCTACCGCGAATTGCATGCCGCCATTGTCTCCATGCAGATGACCCCCGGCACCGCCCTCAATGAAAAAGTCCTGACGGAACGCTTCGGCGTCAGCCGCACCCCAGTTCGCGAAGCGCTGATCCGGCTGGTGGAAGACGGGCTGGTCGATGTCTTTCCGCAGTCAGGCACCTTTGTTGCCCGCATCCCGGTTGCGCTGATCCCTGAGGCCGTGGTCATCCGGCAGGCACTGGAAGGCGCCACCGTCGAGCGGGCGGCGGCGGTTGCCACCGCCAAGGACGTGGAGTGGCTGGACGAGATTCTGGCGCGCCAGCAGTTTTTCGCCGACCGGCAGAACATGAGTGCCTTCCACGAAGCCGACGAGGCCTTTCACGAGGCGATTGCCGGTATCGCAGGCCATCCCGGCATCTGGCACTATCTGAAGCCGGTGAAAGTACAGATCGACCGTGCCCGCCGCATGACATTGCCGGCGCTCGGCCGCATGGAGAACGTGCTTGCCGAGCACAGGGTCATCCGCAATGCCATCGAAATTCATGACGTACCGGCCGCCTGCGCGGCAATGAAGCAGCATCTGAATGCCGTCATTCCCGATATTGATGAACTGAGAAAAAGCCACCCGGGCTCATTTGTCTGAACCCGGCGATTACACGAAATGACGGAGGACTGAATGCGTCAGGCATGGAGATGGTTTGGGCCAAAAGCCGGTGTCACGCTGGACAATGTGCGCCAGGCCGGAGCAACCGATATCGTATCGGCGCTGCACGAGGTACCGATCGGCCAGGCCTGGACCGAAAAAGAAGTGCATGAACGCAAATCGCTCATCGAAACCACCCCCGCCGGGCGTGTTCCCCTGACCTGGTCGGTGGTCGAAAGCATCCCGATCCCCGATGCGGTGAAACGCCTTGGCGGCGCGGCGAAGCACGAAATCGCCGCCTGGATCGCCAGTATGGAAGCACTGGCAGCCAACGACATCCGTGTCATCTGCTACAATTTCATGCCCGTCGTCGACTGGTGCCGCACCGACCTCGACTATGTCACGCCGACCGGTTCGACTGCGATGCGCTTCGACCATAACGCCCTTGCCGTGTTCGATCTGCACATTCTGCAGCGCACGAATGCGCAGGCGGCCCATTCGCAGGAGGACCGCGCTATCGCCGCAGCCCTCTACGCCGCGATGAGCGGGCAGGAAATCGCCGACCTCACCCGCAATATCGCCAGCGCATTGCCAGGCTCGACAACCGAGCCGCTGACCATCCCCGCCTTCCGCGACAAGCTCGAAGCCTATGCCGGGATCGACGCCGGCAGACTGCGCCAGCATCTGATCGAATTCCTCGAAGCCGTCACCCCCGTCGCCGACGATCTCGGCGTCAAGCTGACACTGCACCCGGACGATCCGCCCCGTCCGCTTTTCGGCCTGCCGCGCATTGCCTCGACCGAGGCCGACTACGCCGCCCTGTTCGACGCCGTTCCGTCCCCCGCCAACGGCATGTGCTTCTGCACGGGAAGCCTTGGCGTTCGCGCCGACAATGATCTGCCGGAAATCGCCCGCCGCTTTGCCGCGCGCATCCACTTCTCGCACCTGCGCGCCACGACCCGGGAAGGCGATGGCCGCAGCTTCCATGAGGCAGCGCATCTGGAAGGCGACGTGGACATGGTCGCCGTGCTGAAGGAACTGCTGGCCGAAGACCGCAAACGCGACCGGTCCGGCAGCATCATCTTCCGCTCCGACCACGGCCACCGCATGCTGGACGACCTGACGAAAGAGGTCACGCCGGGTTATCCCGCCATCGGCCGCCTGCGCGGCCTCGCCGAACTGCGCGGCATCATCCATGCGCTGGATGCCAAAGCCCTCGCCTGAATTCCAGCCGATCGCTGATATCCAGACAAACCCCGGCAGCCCTGTGCCGGGGTTTTGCATTTTCAATCGTTAATTCCGCTTAACACTTTTGGCCCGAAACCGGGGATTTCAGAGTCTTCGTTTAGGCTTTCGTTCAGTATTGATCACATTACCGCCATATTTCGAAGGGAACGGCGGCAATAGTTCCATGAACAGAAGCATCTTCAATCACGTTTTGAGTCATAATAAGACAAATTTTTTGAATGACTTGGCTGATCTTTCGGAATTTGCTCACGGATATTTCCCTTTCGGGCCACCTCGAGGACACATTTACCCAAAATAGAAGGGATCACTCACTCACGTGATGATCTACTTGCCCAGGATCATCCTTATGCGTGCGTCTTCAGTCTGGCAGTTCCTGCCGCGGGCCATTAAAGTGCGAATTTCAATATGGTCTCCATTGCAAGTATCCGTAAGGTACTTACTGCAACCATGCTTCTTCTGATGTTTGGTATCGTTTCGGCAAATGCCGGTTCCGCCTGTGGCGGTGCTTCCTGGTACGCTCTTCATTCCAAGACAGCCTCTGGCGAACGCATGAATCCCTCCGCTCTTACCGCCGCACACCGCACCCTGCCTTTCGGCTCCAAGGTGAAGGTCACCAACCAGCGCAATGGCAAGTCGATCGTCGTGCGCATCAACGACCGCGGCCCGTTCATCAAGGGCCGGGTGCTCGATCTTTCCAAGGGCGCCGCAAACCGCCTCGGTTTCGTTGGCGCGGGCCATACCAATATCTGCATGGCCAAGCTCTGATATATGCCTTCCTGCATCCCCGCCGGAAGGCAGGGGTGCAGTCTCTCCACGATATCTTGCCCTCTACAATATCTTGACCGCGGTGCAGGATTGACCTTGACCATTGAACGTGACATCGCCATGTCAGCACTCCTAATCCTGTCGGGGGACGTTCCATGGCATTGAAAGTCGCGGTCCAGATGGACCATATCAATTCGATCCGCATCGCAGGCGATACGAGCTTTGCCCTGTGCCTTGAGGCGCAAGCCCGCGGCCACAGGCTCTATCACTACACGCCGGACCGGCTCAGCATGCGTGATGGCATCGTTCGCGCGCGGGTGGAAGAGCTGCAGGTCCGCGATGTGGAGGGCGACCATTTCACCCTGGGTGAACCGGTTTCCCGCGACCTGTCCGAGATGGATGTGGTGCTGCTCCGGCAGGACCCGCCGTTTGACATGAACTACATCACGACGACGCATCTGCTCGAACGCATTCATCCGAAGACGCTTGTCGTCAACGATCCGGCCTGGGTGCGCAACAGCCCGGAAAAAATCTTCGTCACAGAATTCCCCGACCTCATGCCCGATACGCTGATCACCAAGGATCCGCAGGAGATCATGGCGTTCCGCAAGGAGTTCGGCGATATCATCCTCAAGCCGCTCTATGGCAATGGCGGTGCGGGCGTGTTCCATCTTGCCGATGGCGACCGCAACCTGACATCGCTGCTGGAAATGTTCGGCCAGATGTTCCGCGAGCCGATCATTGCGCAGCGCTATCTCAAGGATGTGCGGGCCGGCGACAAGCGCATCGTCCTGATCGACGGCGAGCCGGTTGGAGCCATCAACCGCGTGCCGTCGGAAAGTGATGCGCGCTCCAACATGCATGTGGGCGGCCGGGCCGAGAAGACCGAACTGACGCCGCGCGAGCGCGAGATCTGCGCGCGCATCGGCCCTTCCCTGCGCGAGCGCGGCTTCATTCTTGTCGGCATCGATGTCATCGGCGACTACATGACGGAAATCAACGTGACCTCGCCGACGGGCATACGCGAAGTCAAGCGCTTCGGCGGCGCCGATATCGCCGCCCTGTTCTGGGACGCCGTCGAGGCCAAACGGCGCTAACTGCGCCGTTCCCGTTCCATCTCCTCCAGGATATCGACAAAGGCGCGCACACGCGCCGGCCTGTATTTGGCCGGCGGATAGACCGCGTGGATACCGCCCGCCGGCAATGACCAGCCGGGCAGCAGACGCACGAGCCGGCCGGCTGCAATATCCTGCGCCACCTGGTAGTCCGGCATCACGGCGAGCCCGATACCGGCGAGCACGCAGACATAGCTTGCCTCGGTGCCATTGGCGCTGACAACGGACTTGCCCGTCACAACCACCTTTTCGTCGTCTTTTGCAAACGGCCAGCGCAACGGTTCCTTCAGCGCCCCGTTGGCGATCCATTTCGCCGCTTCAAGCGCACCGGGATGCGCGATGCGGCCGATTTGCCCGGCATAGGCGGGCGAACAGACGAGATGCTGCTCGAACGTGCCGATCCGCCGGGCCTGCGCGCTGGAATCCTCCAGCCAGCCGACACGGATCGACAGATCAAGCTCATTGTCGACCAGATCAAATTTGACATCGGTGAAGGTGAGATTGGCCTGCATCTGCGGATGGCGCTGCAGATAAAGCGCCAGAGCCGGCGCCACAACCTTTGCGCCATAATCCAGCGGCGCAGTCAGCATCAACGTCCCGACAGGCGTTCCGGTCTCGGACGACACCTCCTCGATTGCGTTTTCAGCCTCGCGCAGGACGATGATGCAGCGCTCGTAGAACCGCCGTCCCGCCTCCGTCGTTCGCAGCCGCCGTGTCGTGCGGATCAGGAGCGCGGTGCCCAGTTCCTCCTCCAGCCTGGATAGCTGGTGGCTGACAACGGCCTTGGCGACACCCAGCCGGTCGGCGGCAGCGGTGAACGATCCCATGTCCACCACGGTGACGAAATAGATGAACCGGTTGAAGCTGACTGCGGGCATGGCGCGCCTTATTGTATGAAATAATCATATAGTCTGTCATTTTGATCGGGATTTTTCAAGAAACCCGTCCATGCCACTATCCGCCCCACAGTGAGAAACCGAGCGAGGACCGAGACGTGCGAACCCTTCTGACACGACGCGATACGATGAAATCCCTTCTGGCCGCCGGTGCCGTGGCCGCCCTGCAGCCGCTGGGCGCCATTGCGGCCAAGGCCGCTTCCACACTGACATGGACCTATTTCCAGGCGGATGAGAACGGCTTTCGCCGCACACCTGTGCTCCTGACCGGCGCGAAGGAAGCGATCCTGCTCGATGGCGGGTTTACGCTCTCCGATGGGCGCGCGGTTGCCGATGCGATCAAGGCGACCGGCAAGGCCCTGACGACGATATATATCAGCTGCAGCGACCCCGATTACTATTTTGGCCTGCGTCCCATCGTCGATGCCTTCCCCAAGGCAAAAGTCCTTGCCGCGCACGCCACTGTGGACGCCATCAACGGCAATGTGCAGGGCAAGCTCGACGTCTGGGGGCCGCAGCTCAAGGAGAACGGGCCAAAGCTCCTGGCTGATGTCGTCATTCCGGAAGCCTCCGGCCTGTCGTCGCTCGACCTGGAGGGAAACAGGATCGAGATCGTCACCATCAAGGATATGAAGGATCGCCGCTATCTCTGGGTGCCCGGACTTGAAGCGGTTTTCGGCGGTGTGCTGGTCTCATCAGGCGTTCATGTCTGGGTCGCCGATGAACCGGCCGTGGAAGACCGGAAGAACTGGATTGCCGCGCTTGACGAAATGGCGGCGCGCAATCCCCGGATCGTCGTGCCGTCGCATCAGGCCGCCGGTGCACCGCAGGGGCTCGAAGCCGTAAAGTTCACCCGGAACTATCTCGAGACGTTCAATACGGAAGCCGGGAAAGCCAAGACCAGCGGCGAGCTGATCACCGCCATGAAGATGCATTACCCCGACCTGCTCGATGCCTCATCACTTGAACTGGGCGCCAAGGTTGCCAAGGGCGAGATGAAGTGGGGCTGATCGTCCCCGGCTGAACCGCATCGCGCCGTCACCATCACCGGCGCGGAGCGGCCGTTCTCCTAACGTTCTTGTCATGCCGCACAAATTATGATGAGGTGCCGTTATTGGCACTGTTCATTTTTTAGATGCGGTATTTTAGGGAACGATTGATGGTCACCCGCGTGCGCACCGTCGCATTTCAGGGCATTGAAGCCCAGCCTGTCGATGTGCAGGTGATGATCTCTCCCGGTAAGATGGGAATCCATATTGTCGGCCTGCCCGACAAGGCCGTGGCGGAAAGCCGCGAGCGCGTCCAGGCGGCGCTGCATGCCTCCGGCCTGTCCCTGCCGCCCAAGAAGGTCACCGTCAATCTCGCACCGGCTGATCTGCCCAAGGAAGGCAGCCATTATGACCTGCCGATCGCCATGGGCCTGATGGCGGGTCTCGGCGCCATTCCCGCCGATGTGCTGGAGGCCTATGTCGCTCTCGGGGAACTGTCGCTCGACGGCACGATCACCCATGTGGCCGGGGTTCTTCCCGCTGCGATCTCCGCCAACCGGCAGGAGCGCGGCTTGATCTGCCCGGCGCCCTGCGGACCCGAGGCGGCCTGGGCGGGCGCGCAGATCGATATTCTGGCGCCGCGCAGCCTGATCAGCCTTGCCAATCATTTTCGTGGCCATCAGGTGCTGTCGCGCCCCGAACCGTGCCTGCAGGCCCATGCGACGGATTTACCCGACCTCGGCGATATCAGGGGGCAAGAAGGCGCCCGCCGCGCGCTGGAGATTGCCGCCGCGGGCGGCCATAACCTCCTGATGATCGGGCCGCCCGGCGCGGGAAAGTCCATGCTCGCGCAACGGCTCCCGTCCATCCTGCCGCCACTGCTGCCGCACGAACTGCTCGAGGTGTCGATGATTGCATCAGTCGCGGGCGAATTGGCGGGCGGCAGGCTCACCGACCGGCGGCCGTTCCGGGCGCCACACCATTCCGCCTCCATGGCGGCGATGGTCGGCGGCGGTATACGCGCCCGTCCCGGTGAAGTCTCCCTCGCCCATCGCGGCGTGCTGTTTCTGGATGAATTTCCCGAATTCGCGCCCCAGGTGCTCGACTCCCTGCGCCAGCCGCTGGAAACCGCGCAATGCGTGATCGCCCGCGCCAATCACCGTATTTCCTATCCGGCGCAAATCCAGCTCATTGCCGCCATGAACCCCTGCCGCTGCGGCATGGCCGGAGAACCGGGACACCGCTGCGCCCGGGGGCCGCGCTGCCGCCAGGACTACCAGGCCCGCATTTCGGGTCCGCTGCTGGACCGCATCGATCTTCGCGTCGACGTTCCCGCCGTCAGCGCCGCCGATCTCATCCATCGCCCCGTTGCCGAGAGCAGCGCAGCGGTTGCGCTGCGCGTTGCCCGCGCCCGGGACCTGCAAAGGCACCGCTATGAACAAATGGGAGCCCCCGCCGTAACGGTGAACGCCCATTGCCCCGTGGCATTGATCGAAGAAATTTCCCGGCCCGACAAACCGGGGCTGATGCTGCTGCACCAGGCAGCCGAACAGATGCGCTTTTCCGCCCGCGGCTATCACCGGATTCTCAAGGTCGCACGGACATTGGCCGACCTTGAAGGGAGCGAGGCCGTCGGGCGGATTCACGTGGCCGAGGCTATTTCCTACCGGATGGCACAGGACGCGGCCAATGAAGCGGCTTGAAAGGCTTTCGGGTCAGAACTCTAGTGAACCGAACCGACCAGAATATTGCTCGGAGCTTCGATGCTGACCCAGCGGCCGGTGTTGTTGGTGGCCTGGCGCTTCAGGTAGGTGTACTCGGTTTCGGACCAGTTCTTGACGCTGTCGGCAAGGTTGTCGAGGATGAAATCGCCGGTATCGGTGCGCACCGTCAGGACCGCATGGCCTTCGCCATCGGGCTTGCGCACAACGGTGATCAGCAGATCGGCCGGGGAAATGCCCGCCTGCATCAGTTCACGGCGCTTTTCCAGGACATAGTCTTCGCAATCGCCGACATTGCCAACCTTGTCGGGATAGCCCCAATATTCCTCGACGCCGTAAATTTCCATGTCGGTCAATGGCTTGACCGTCTGATTCACGTGGCTGTTGACGTTGACGATCAGTTCCCAGAAATCACGCGTCATCTTGGCCGGCGCAACATTGCGGCTGCGGATCGAGCATTCATCCGGCAGGCGCTTGCAGAACTCATAATGGCCGATCGGCTGGGACGTCAGGCCGCCCGTCTGCATGAAAGCTTCGGCTGCGGAGGCGGAATTTGCGATGAGTGCGCCAGCGAAAAGTGCCGCCGCAACCCCCATCGACCTCAAAATCTTTACCGCTCCGAACATGCTTTACTCCGAACCCAACCAGCCTTCGTTAACAAAACGTTAATGGCCGGGAGGGATATGAGTCAATCACAATGGCGCCACGATCCCGCCATTGTTAATATATGGTTAAAATTTGAACTTCCTAGATTTTGACGAAAATTTGAAGGTTGTACCCTGTGGCGGCTCGCAACCACAGGACGATACTGCCCCTGCAGACCACCTGCCGGGCGTGCGCGGTTCAGTCAGCAATGATTTGAATTCATTGGATTTTATTGAATCTCAAAAGAAAATTGCCGGAAGATTCAGTCTTCCGGCATGGCTATTCGGCAATCGGATGACCTGTTCAACCGCGCGCGCGTTTACCGAGTGGCGTGACGTTGCTCTTGCGAGAGGCCTGCGCATGGTCATTAACGAATTGGACGATGCGTGGTGCAATTTCAGCACGGAAACGCGATCCGTTGAACACGCCGTAATGACCGACCTTGGCCTGCAGATGATGCATGCGCATGGCGTCGGGGATGTTC
Organism: Phyllobacterium sp. 22229; assembly: GCF_052056495.1. NCBI lineage: Bacteria > Pseudomonadati > Pseudomonadota > Alphaproteobacteria > Hyphomicrobiales > Phyllobacteriaceae > Phyllobacterium > Phyllobacterium sp. 22229. Next base: position 142,624 of record NZ_JBQEPA010000006.1, on the reverse strand, counting down.
ACACACAGCGTCTGGGCGGCCTTGGTCTGCCCGACACCGGAAATGTCATCGTTCTCGCCCTCGACCGTCAGCAGGGCGACGGTGCGGATCGACGCGGGATCAACCAGCTTACCCCGGTGAGTCATCTCACCCTTGGGCAGGGCGTGCCGGACAAAAACCGTATCGACCGTCTGCAGGTAGAATTCCGCGGTCAGATCCATGACGGCCAGATACTCATCGTAGAAGTCGCGGTGCTTGTCGGCGGAATCACCGTCCTCCTTGACGAGGTGCATGAAGAATTCCTTGTGCGCCGTGATGTGGCGGTCAAGATTCATGCTCATGAAACCGGAAAGCTGCAGGAAGCCGGGATAAACGTCGCGCATGAAGCCCGCATGCGGCCATGGCACCGACATGATCACATTGTCACGGAACCAGTCGATGCCCTTCTCCTCGGCCAGGATATTGACCGCGGTGGGGTTCTTGCGTGTGTCGATCGGTCCGCCCATCAGCGTCATGCTGGACGGCGCAAACCGGTCGCCATTGGCCTCCATGACCGACACGGCGGCGAGAACCGGCACCGACGGCTGGCAGACAGCGACCACATGGGTGTCTTCGCCCAGCGCGTGGAACATGTCGATGACATAATCGATATAATCATCCAGATCGAAACGGCCGGCGGTCAGCGGCACGGTGCGCGCGTCGACCCAGTCGGTGATGTAGACCTCCGCGTGGGGCAGCAGGGCCTCAACGGTGCCGCGCAGCAGCGTGGCATAGTGGCCGGACATGGGCGCAACCACCAGAATCTTCGGGTCCGCAGCACGCTTTGACGACAGCGCGCGCTTGAAATGGATCACGTTGCAGAACGGCTTTGACCAGACGATCTTTTCGCGGATTTCCACGTCCTCGCCGTCCACGACAGTCGTTGGAAGATTGAAGGCCGGCTTGCCGTAGGTGCGCGTGGTCCGTTCAAACAGCTCGCAGCCCGCGGTGATGGAGCGGCCGATGATCGTCTGCGAAAACGGATTGAGCGGATTGTCGTAGAACAGCTTGGTGGCATCCGCCAGAGCCCGGTAAGGCTGGAGGGCGGCATGGTTGAGTTCATAAAGCTGGTAAAACATTCCACTGTCCGATCATATCAACACAACGGCGATCTCACAAACATGATCATCAAAGATGAAAATGTTCTTGATGGGAGAATGACCCTAGCCGGTTTGATCGATATTGCAATGCAACAAACGGATTAGCGAAAAGAAAGATGTTCACAATTTCCCGTGCAGGCGCAACATAAATTGCGCACTGCACAGGTAAAGGGTCACGCGCCTTCGACGATGACCATTTCGCCATCGGCATATTGCTGCCGGATAAGTTTGGCGGCCTGGTATTCCTCCGAATTGTAGCAATCGAGGGCATGCTGCACCGACGGAAACTCGATCACCACGTTGCGGCCGCGCGCCGTGCCTTCCAGTTCATGAAATGCGCCGCCGCGCGCCAGAAAATGTGCACCGAACCGTTCGAAGGCCGGCTTTGCCGTCGCAATGTAACCCTTGTAGCCCTCCGCATCGCGAACATCGATGCGCGCTATCCAATATCCCTTGGCCATATGTCCTCCACGTCATGCCCGGTCCGGTGACTCACCCGGACCGCGGCGGATTTGATCAGACACCCGCCATTTCGGCAAGGATCGCTTCTGCCGCAGCCCTGGGGTCGGCGGCGGCAACGATCGGCCGGGCGACCACAAGATGGCTTGCACCGGCGCGCAGCGCATCGGCAGGCGTCATCACACGCTTCTGGTCACCCAGGTCGGCCCCCTTCGGCCGGATACCCGGCGTGACGACGGCAAGGTCCGGCCCGACGATTTTGCGCACGGCGGCGGCCTCCGCTGCCGAACAGACGATCCCGCCCATGCCCGCATGCAGGGCCTGTTCGGCGCGGATCAACACCAGCGTGTGCGGATCGTGCTCGTAACCGGCATCAATCATGTCCTGCTGGTCCATGGAGGTGAGGACCGTGACGCCGAGCAGGCACAGGTCCGAACCCCGCGCAGCCGCCACGGCGGCCTTCATGGCCTTGGGATAGGCATGCAGCGTCAGCATGGAAACGCCCATCTTGACGATATTCTCGACGCCCTTGGCAACCGTATTGTCGATATCGAGCAGCTTCATGTCCAGGAAGACTTTTTTGCCGGACTGGACGAGTTCCGAGGCAAATCCAAGGCCGCCGGCAAAGGCCAGCTGATAACCGATTTTGTAGAAGGATACCGTATCCCCGAGCGTACCGACGATATCGCCCGCCGCTTTCAGGTCAGGCACATCGAGGCCTACGATGAGGCGATCGCGCAAAGCCGCTTCCATCATGACAAACCACCTTTTCCGTTGATCGCCATCCCATGGCACACCAGCGCCCGATAGGAAAGATCACAACGGCAAAAGGACGGGTAAAACCGCCCTGTCAGCGCGATTTTGCCAGCCGCGTGTGGTCAATCAGCGCCTGGCAGACCCGTTCCATGGCTCGCGTCGTCCGTTCGTCGTGAAACGAGCCATCATCGGCGAAGGCCTCATGGGCATGGGCCACGGAACATTGTTCGCTGATGATCTGGGTTCCGACATTCATCAATACGGAACGCAGGTGATAGAGCCCGCGGATGCCGGCAAAATTGCCGTCGGAGGATGAACAGAGGGCCACGATCTTGCCCGCATAGGGCCGCAGCGGCTTTTCGCCATCGCGCGAAATCCGGCTGACCCAGTCGATGGTGTTCTTCAAGAGCGGCGGGATCGAGGAATTGTACTCGGGCGATGCAATCAGAATACCGTCATGGGCGGCAAACAGCCGCCCGAGCTTCATGGCATTCTCCGGTATGCCTTTTTCCTTCTCCAGATCCTGATCCATGATCGGCAGCGGGTAGTCGATGAGGGCTATCCGCGTCACCTCGGCACCAAGCGCGGCCAATGTCCGGGTGGCGACATCGGCGACCTGGCCGCTGAAAGCACCGGTACGGTTCGAACCTGCGAAAACGAGGATCTTCGGCAGCATGGGGTTCCCTCTATGGGTCAGACAATGAAAGGCAAATCAGGCGCGGCGGTAAATCCACAGGCGGGCAGGCGGGACATTGCGGATGATGAAATCGAGATGTTCGATCTTGTAATTGCCGCGGCCGGCAGGAACCGGCGACATCGGACCATAGGTGATCTGGACGATCGGGCGGCCATGCGGCACGCGGCGCAGCAGGTCCTCGATGATCTTCACCCGGTCCCCGACCGGAAAATTCAACAGCGGCACCGCAGAGACGACCGAATCAAACATCTGGTCCTTATGGCCGCCGAGCGTCTTGTCGAGGTTGAACGCATCACCCTCGATAATGTTCACGCCGGGGAAATCCGCACGCAGATGTGCGGCGAAATCCGAGGAATACTCGACGCAGAAGAGATTGTCCGGTGCAACGCCGCGATTGAGAATCGCCCGCGTGATCACGCCGGTGCCGGGTCCAAGCTCCAGCACCGGCAAGCCGGAATGCGGATTGACGACGCTGGCCATGCGGCGCGCGGTGATGGAGCTGGTCGGCAGAATCGAGCCCACGGCCTTCGGTCCATGCATCCAGCCTTTGAAAAACCGGATCTCCTCGCCGAATTTTTCAGCGAGTTTTTTTCCCAGTGGTCGTGTCATTCCCATCCTCCCGTCGCAGGTAGACAAATTTATGACGCAACTCGTGGCGGAAGCAAGGCCCGTTGTCTTAAATCCGTAACAAATTTACTCGCTGAGTCCCTCGAAAAATTCCTTCATGCGGGCAAAAAAGCCTGATGATTGCGGGCTGTTGTCCTGGGACGACACGCGCTCGAATTCTTCCAGCAATTCGCGCTGACGCTTGTTGAGATTCTGCGGCGTCTCGATGGCGATCTGGATATAGAGATCGCCCATAGCCGGCTGGCGCAAAACCGGCATGCCCTTGCCCTTGAGGCGGAACTGCTTGGCATTCTGCGTGCCTTCGGGGATTTTGACCCGCGTCTGCGTGCCGTCAAGCGTGGCCACCTCAAACTGGCCGCCCAGCGCCGCCGTGGTCATGGAAATCGGCACCTTGCAGTAAAGATCCGACCCGTCGCGCTGGAAGAACTCATGCGGTTTCAGGGACAGGAAAATATAGAGGTCGCCCGAGGGGCCTCCACGAACACCGGCTTCGCCCTCACCGGTCAGACGGATGCGGGTGCCGTCTTCGATGCCGGCGGGAATGTTGACCGAGAGCGAACGCTCCTCGGTGATTCGTCCCTGGCCCGAGCACTTCGTGCAGGGATCCTTGATGGTCTGGCCGCGGCCATGGCAGGTCGGGCAGGTCCGCTCGATGGAAAAGAATCCTTGCGCCGCCCGGACACGGCCGGAACCGCCGCAGGTGTTGCAGGTGACGGGCGATGTGCCCGGCTTGGCGCCGCTGCCGGAACATTCATCGCAGGTGATGGATGTCGGCACGCGAATCTGGGCCGTCTTGCCCGCATAGGCCTCTTCCAGCGTGATTTCCATGTTGTAGCGCAGATCGGCACCGCGCTCGCGTCCGCCGGAGCGGCGCTGGCGCCCGCCGCCCATCATCTCGCCAAAAATGTCCTCGAAAATATCGGCAAAACCACCGGCGCCGCCAAAACCGCCGCCTCCGCCCATGCCGCCATTTTCAAACGCCGCGTGACCGAACCGGTCATAGGCCGCGCGTTTGTTGGGGTCTTTCAAGGTTTCATAGGCTTCGCCGATTTCCTTGAATTTGTGCTCGGCTTTCTCATCGCCCGGATTCTTGTCGGGGTGATATTGCATCGCCAGTTTGCGGAAAGCGCTTTTCAGCTCTTTCTCATCAGCGCCTCTGGCTACGCCGAGGGTTTCGTAATAGTCAGCCTTCATCCAAACACTCGTTCCATGCAATCAGAGAGCCCCACGCAGAAGCTCGTTTTAGACCGGTATTTAGGTGTTCAGCGCCCCGAATGCCATAGTCTACTTGGATTGATTCGTTCCACGTGGCGCATATTTGCGCATTATTGCGTTTGTGTGGCAATCCTTCCACGGTTTTATACACCTGTGAAAACCAAAATGCTCCAATCCACCGCCTGCTGAAAGACTGCTGTGCCCAGTTTCTCCCGTTGCCACGCCCGCATTTGCGTCTGGCCATTGAAAGAAGAGAATGACGGGCGGTCCTTGGAACGCGGGTCTTGGGGTAGTCCGGTATGCGATGCTTGCGATCCAAGGACCACCCGCCCCGGCGATTTGTGTTTTCACCCTGTTCTGCCGCTTCACCGGACCTTTCGGGCCCCCATGAAGCTGTGGCAGAGAGGTGAAACCTCCCCGGCCGCACAGGTTTTCCTCCCCGCGAGGCCGAAGCGCCGATCCTTTCCCGACTTTCGAAAGTTTCCGGAAGCATTCCCGCCGGAAAGGACACGAGAAGGATAAGCGAGGATGGGAGAACGTGGATAAGTTGGCGCGATTTTTTCTGATGAAGGCAAGACATTGCGCTCAAGCACCAACAAAAAGCCCGGCACTGGGCCGGGCTTTTCATCATAGTGTGTGCTGCGGATTATGCAGACTTCTTCTTGCCGTTTTCGTCGATTTCTTCGAAATCAGCGTCGACGACATCCTCATGGCCCTTGGCCGTGGCTTCGGTCTTGTCGCCTTCACCTTCAGCGGCCTGCGCGGCTTCGTACATGGCCTGACCGAGCTTCATCGAAACTTCGGCAAGGGTCTGCGTCTTCGCCTTGATGGCTTCGGCGTCGTCGCCTTCGGTCGCAGTCTTCAATTCGGCCAGAGCCGTTTCGATTGCCTGCTTGTCCTCGGCCGAAACCTTGTCGCCGTAATCCTTCAGCGACTTTTCCGTCGAATGGATCAGGGCTTCCGCCTGGTTCTTCGACTCGACCGCCTCGCGGCGCTTCTTGTCGGCCTCGGCATTGGCTTCGGCGTCCTTGACCATCTTTTCGATGTCGGCATCGGAAAGACCGCCAGATGCCTGGATGCGGATCTGGTGCTCCTTGCCCGTGCCCTTGTCCTTGGCCGACACATTGACGATACCGTTGGCATCGATGTCGAAACCGACTTCGATCTGCGGAACGCCGCGCGGTGCGGGCGGAATGCCCACGAGGTCGAACTGGCCAAGCGCCTTGTTGTCGGCAGCCATTTCGCGCTCACCCTGGAAGACGCGGATCGTCACGGCGGACTGGTTGTCCTCGGCCGTGGAGAAGGTCTGCGACTTCTTCGTCGGGATCGTCGTGTTGCGGTCGATCAGACGGGTGAATACGCCGCCGAGCGTTTCGATGCCGAGCGACAGCGGCGTCACGTCGAGCAAGAGAACGTCCTTGACGTCGCCCTGCAGAACGCCGGCCTGAATGGCTGCGCCCATGGCGACAACTTCATCGGGGTTCACGCCCTTGTGGGGTTCCTTGCCGAAGAAGGCCTTCACGACTTCCTGGATCTTCGGCATGCGGGTCATGCCGCCGACCAGAACCACTTCGTCGATTTCGCCGGCCTTGAGGCCCGCATCCTTGAGCGCTGCCTTGCAGGGCTCAACGGTGCGCTGGACCAGATCGTCAACCAGGCTTTCGAACTTGGCGCGCGACAGCTTCATCGTCAGGTGCTTCGGACCGGAAGCATCGGCCGTGATGAACGGCAGGTTGATTTCGGTCTGCTGGGCCGACGACAGTTCGATCTTGGCCTTTTCCGCAGCTTCCTTGAGGCGCTGCAGGGCAAGCTTGTCGTTCTTCAGGTCGATGCCCTGTTCCTTCTTGAACTCGGCCGCAAAATACTCGACCAGGCGCATGTCGAAGTCTTCACCGCCAAGGAACGTATCGCCATTGGTCGACTTCACTTCGAAAACGCCGTCGCCGATTTCCAGGACGGAAACGTCGAACGTACCGCCGCCCAGATCGTAGACAGCAATGGTCTTGCCTTCCTTCTTGTCGAGGCCATAGGCCAGGGCAGCTGCGGTCGGCTCGTTGATGATGCGCAGGACTTCGAGGCCAGCAATCTTGCCGGCATCCTTGGTGGCCTGGCGCTGGGCATCGTTGAAGTAGGCAGGAACGGTGATGACGGCCTTCTCGACCTTTTCACCGAGATAGGCTTCCGCCGTTTCCTTCATCTTCTGCAGGATCATCGCGGAAATCTGCGAAGGCGAATATTTCTGGTTGTGAACTTCCACCCAAGCGTCGCCATTGTCGCCTTTGACAATGTGATAGGGCACAAGCTTCTTGTCCTTTTCAACGGTCGGGTCGTCAAAACGGCGTCCGATCAGACGCTTGACCGCAAAGACCGTGCCTTCCGGATTGGTGACAGCCTGGCGCTTGGCCGGCTGGCCAGCAAGGCGCTCATCGCTATCCGTGAAAGCGATGATCGAAGGCGTCGTGCGCGCACCTTCCGCATTTTCGATGACCTTCGCGTTCTTTCCGTCCATGACGGAGACGCAGGAGTTGGTCGTACCCAAATCGATACCGATAACTTTAGCCATTATACTTCTCTCCATTCAGCAGGCTGCCGGGACCTCTGCCGAGCATTCCATTCAGCAGCCCCTAGGGGGGTTAAACAATACAAGACGACCACAGCGAGCCGAACTTGCGTGTTGTGGGCTATATAAGAAGGCTGAAATTACCATGCAAGTCAGAAGCTGCGGCATTTACACGCCTAATTGCCTTAAAAGACTCGGCAAACCGGCTTTTTAGCGCCATATATCGCCTATGACCGATGATGCACTCCACTTAAACCTTCCCGAACACCGGCGCAGCCAGCTGATCAATACGCTGCATACATGGCTGCTTCTTGCCGGAAGCCTGGCATTGCTCGTCGTCTGCGCTTTTACGCTGGCGGGGCCCGTCGGCATTATCTACGCCTTTGTTTTCGGCGCAATAAGCCTTGTCGCCATCCGGCGCATTAGTCCTCAGATGGTGCTCAAAATGTATAAGGCAAGGGCTGTCACCCGCGCTGAATTTCCGCAAGGGCTGGCCATCGTCGAGGAATTATCCCGCCGGGCCGGTCTGCCGCGGCCACCCGAGCTTCACGTCATCCCCTCCCGCATGATGAATGCCTTCGCCGTCGGCCGGAAAGACAATTCCGTGGTCGCGGTGACAGACCAGCTGATTCGGGTGCTGACGGCGCGCGAACTCACCGGCGTGCTGGCGCATGAAATCAGCCATATCCGCAATGAGGACCTGAAGGTGATGGCGCTGGCCGACACGGTGTCGCGCTTTACCTCGCTGATGTCGACTATCGGCATGGTGTCCCTGCTCTTCAACATCACATTCCTCGCCAGCGGCGCCCACGCGCAGGTGCCGTGGCTGGGGGTCCTGTTGCTGCTGGTTGCGCCGACCATTGGCGGCCTTCTGCAGATGGCGCTGTCGCGCACCCGCGAGTTCGATGCCGATCTTGGCGCATCCCTGCTGACGGGCGACCCGGAGGGACTGGCCCAGGCCCTGACAAAACTGGAAAAAGCCCAGGGCAGGCTGTGGGAAAATCTGATCCTGCCGGGCGGACGCATTCCCGATCCGTCGATCCTGCGCACGCATCCGCTGACGGAAACCCGCGTGGCGCGGCTGAAAGCCCTGAAAGACGCATCGGGTGTGGTGGCCCGCGGCGAAGCACTGCCCGACGACATCCTCGCGACGCTCATGGTGAAGCCGCAGGACCGGATCCGCACCCGTCCTTCACCGGTTCCGCAGATCGGCCGCCAGCACGGGCGCTGGAATTCCAGCAATCTGGAAATCCTGTCGCTGCTCAACACCCAGTCCGGCAAGCCGGTGGTATCCGGCCCGGAGGCCGAATGCGAAGCCTGCCCGAGAAGTCTCAACACCCCGGATGGCGATCCGCACGTGCATGTGGCACGCGGCGGCGTGTATTGGTGAACGACGGTCTGGACCCTAGGAAACTGCTTCCCAATTGCCGGTGTCCCCGGCGCGATAGACCGCGTCGATCAGCTTCTGGTTGAGCACCGAGCTTTCCAGGGAAAACACCGCTGCATCCTCGCCCTTCGCCGCGCGGGCAAAGGCTTCGATCTGCAGGCGATAATGGTTCACGTCGCCGAAACTCCATTCCGTGGCACCCGTGTGGGTCTTGTCATGCAGCGTGACGCGGGCATGGTCATACTTGCCGGTGTTGAACGGCCCATGCACCTCGATAAACCCTTCATCGCCGTGAAAAACCATCGACTGGCGCGCGGCCAGCTGGGTGGCGACATAGAAGGACAGTTCGAAACCGTTGAAATCAGCGCGCACGCTGGCGTAGCAGTCGGTGCCGAAATCCGCATCGCGCTCGACATTGGCCGAAACCCGGACCGGCTCCTTACCGGTAACGAAACGGGTGACAACCGTTGGATAGACACCGATATCCGGCAGGGCGCCGCCGCCGAGCGACAGTTGGTTGCGCATATTGCCTGCATCCCGGTTGAAATAGGTGAAGGCACCCTGCACGTGGCGCAGCCGGCCGATGGCGCCGCCGGCGATCAGATCGCGCACTTTCAGCCATTGCGGGTGATAGGTCACCATGAACGCCTCGGCGATCAGAACGCCATGGGTGTCGCGGGCGCGCTGCAGGGCCGCTATTTCGCCGGCATGCAGCGAGATCGGCTTTTCGCACAGCACATGCTTGCCCGCTTCGGCGGCTTTCAACGACCACTCCACATGCTGGGAGGTGGGAAGCGGTATGTAGACGCCGTCAATATCGGCCGAGGCCAGCATGGCCTCATAGGAGCCGAAGGCATGCGGCGCGCCGAATCGTCCGGCCACCGCCCGCGCTTTCAAGAGGTCGCGGCTGGCGATGCCCGACAGGATGGAGTTCTCCGCATCGCATATGGCGGGGATGACCGCCGTGACCCCGATTTTCGCTGTCGACAGAACACCCCAACGGAACATGATGACTTCTCCTTTTTGTCGGCGTGCAACCTAGACAAGACGGCGCTGAATGGGAAGAAGCCGCGGGTTCAGACTTTGAAAAAATCGATGAAGGCACGCAGGGCCGGGCGCATCTGGCGGCGGCTCGGGTAATAGAGATAGACCCCGGGAAACGGGGCACACCAATCATCGAGCACACGCAGCAAACGCCCATCGGCAATGGCTTCCTGCGCCATCTGCTCCAAGAGGAAGGCCACGCCAGCGCCGTCCAGCGCGGCCTGGATAACCAGCCGGTCGTCACCGAGAATCAGCGGGCCGTCCATATCCATGACGATTTCCTCGCCGTCCTTCTCGAACTCCCAGCGATAGACCCGGCCGCTGGCAAAACGGCGGCGGATACACAGATGGCCGGCAAGATCATGCGGGTGCAGCGGTATCGGGTATCTGTCGAAATAATCCGGTGCCGCAACGATGTTCGCCCGGATCTGATCGCTCATGCGCACCGCAATCATGTCCGGCTCCAGGCTCTCGCCGAGCCGCATACCCGCATCAACACCAGCCGCAACGATGTCATTGAACGGCTCTTCGACACGCAGTTCAAGCGTCACCCCGGGATAGGCCGCGGCGAATGCGGCGATGCGCGGGGCCAGCAGCCAGTGCGCGGCAAAGGGTGGAACGCTCAGCCGCAGGGTTCCGGCAATGCGGTTGTTGGCTTCCTTGGCCGCATCGAGCGCCAGATCGATTTCCGCCAGCGCCGGACGCAGCCGCTTGAGCAGCACCGCGCCTTCCTCCGTCACCGCGACGCTGCGCGTGGTGCGCGCGAGAAGGCGCACGCCGAGGCTCTGTTCCAGGGTTGAAATGGCGTGGCTGACGGCTGACGGCGCAATGCCCAGTTCCCTGGCGGCATCCCGAAAGCCGCCACAGGCCGCAACGGTGGCAAAAACGGAGAGTTGAGGCAGGTATGATCGATCCATTGATCTATTATATAGAACAACCTGTGAAAAAATATGGGAATTATCGAACACTGATCGGCACTCTACCTTGCCGCCATCACAGCAAAAGGAGATCAGTGATGGAAAAGCGCAAACTCGGGGAACTCGATGTATCGGCCGTGGGTCTCGGCTGCATGGGCATGACCTTTGCCTATGGCGGACAGGACGAGGCAGATGCGATCCGCACGCTGCATCGTGCCGTGGATATCGGCGTGACCTTTTTCGATACGGCGGAGGTCTATGGCCCGTTCGACAATGAGATTCTCGTCGGCAAGGCCCTCAAAGACCGGCGCGACAAGGTTGTCATTGCCACAAAATTCGGCTTCAGGATTTCCGACGAAGGCGTGGGCCCATCGCGGATGATCGGCGTCAACAGCCATCCGGAACATGTGAAGGCCGTTGCGGAAGCGTCGCTCGGACGGCTCGGCATCGAGCAGATCGACCTGTTCTACCAGCACCGGGTTGACCCGAATGTTCCCATCGAGGACACGGTTGGCGCCATGGCGGAGCTGGTGCAGCAGGGCAAGGTGAAGGCGCTTGGCCTGTCCGAAGCCAGTGCCGCCACGATCCGCCGCGCCCACAAGGTACATCCGATTACCGCCGTGCAGAGCGAATATTCGCTGTGGAGCCGCGAGCCGGAAGACGAGGTCTTTGCCGTCTGCCGCGAACTTGGCATCGGCTTTGTCCCCTACAGCCCGCTCGGCCGCGGCCTCCTCACCGGCACGATCAGCAAACCGGACGAGCTGGGTGCAGATGACTGGCGCAAGACCCTGCCACGTTTCCAAGCTGACAATATGGATGCCAATGCGGCTCTGATCGCCACCTTGAAGAGGATGGCGGCAGACAAAGGCATTACAGCGGCCCAGCTGGCTCTCGCCTGGGTCCTGCATCAGGGTGATTTCATCGTGCCGATTCCCGGTGCGCGCAAGATCAGGCACCTGGAGGAAAATGCGGCGGCGGCCGATGTCTCCCTCTCCTCCGCGGACCTGAAAACCATCGGCGATGCGCTTTCACCCACACGGGTGGCGGGCAACCGCTACACGGATGCCGCACTGGCGCTCGTCAACGGCTGATACCGGCGACGGGGCGCTGCGCAATCAGCGCCCCGCACTGCCTGTTTCGCCTTTATAGAGCAGCAGGCGCGACTGTTGCCTTCCGGACAGATTGCCAATATTTGTTGAATAGAAAAATCACATTATAAATCCGCCATGGATGATGCCAGCTTGACAGATGGTACGGTGTGAGGCCTATTTCACGCCGTTGCCGGGGCCGAAGACCGCCAGGGCAGCCCTGCAATGTGCATGCAATTTATTTGTTCTAACACGCCAAACCACCCCTGTTCGTTCATCGATGGTCAGGCCTTCTGAAGCTGGAATACAATGGAAAAAGCAACAAAAAAGTCGATCAGACGCTGGGCTGTCGGTTTGGTTCTCCTGGCAATTCTTGCCTATTTCGTTCCCTATCTCGTGATCTTCTACCTGATCTGCGGAATCTATGACCTGTCGCGCAACAAGAACATCGATCTGCAGATGGTCGAACAGTATTTCTGGGGCAACGGCCTGTTCACCTGGATCCTGTCGCCGCTGAACATCGTTCTCGACATCCTGTCGCTGCCCTATGTCAACAAGGGCGTCTACAAGCTGGAAGACCTGCCGTCCGACTATCAGGCGGAAGTCAAGCGCCTCATCACCGCGACGCAGAAGGAAGACCTGGTCGGCAAACTGCAGTCCCGCGCCGAGCAGCAGGCCCGCAGCATGTTCTTCTTCAAATGGTATGGCAAAGACCAGCCCAGCTTCGTCAGCGTGCCGTCCTTCTACGAGAAGTACAATTTCGTGAAGACCATCGGCGTGTCGGTGTTCAACAAGAAGAACTCGACGTCAAAACATTTTGGCCCGATCCGCGCCACCATCCGCGTCCTCTACAACATCAACGACATGAACGACCGCACGGCCTATATCTGGTGCGGCGACACGACGAGCTACTGGAAGGACGACAAGCTGTTCATTTTCGACGACACGCTGATGCACCAGTCCGTCAACCAGACCGACCAGACGCGTTATTGCCTGTTTGTTGATATTCTCCGCCCGTCCCATCTGCCCGGCCTCTATGCCGCCATCGTCTCGTTCATGGGCCTGATCCTCAAGGGCAGCAATTCGATCTTTTACAAGAACTGGAAAGTCATCCAGAAATAGGTTCCGGTTCCGGACCAAATGAAAAGGGGCGCATTGCGCCCCTTTTTTGTTGGTGGGTTTTTGGTCGCATGACCATTGTGCGTGGCTCTGCAGTCTTTAATCCTACCCGCGCAGCACAGCGCCGGTCTGCTTGCCAACGCTTTCGACAATCCGCTTGGTCAGCGCATCGAGATCTTCGTCATTGAGCGTACGCTCCTGCGGCTGGATCGCAACTTCGATGGCAACGGATTTCTTGCCGGCACCCAGCGAAGGGCCTTCGAACAGATCGAACACCTGCACACCCGTGATCAGCTTCTTGTCGCCGGCGAGCGCCGCGCGCACGATCGAGGCCGCATCCACCGACCTGTCGACGACGAATGCAAAATCGCGGCGGACCGTCTGGAAATCCGACAGCGTCAGCGGCGGTTTGGTACGGGTCGCCTTCTGCTTCGGCTCGGGGATCGCATCGATGTAGACTTCGAAGCCGCAGAGAGCGCCCGATACATCAAGCGTTTCCAGCGTCTTCGGGTGAAACTCGCCGAATGTGCCGAGAATGACCTTCGGGCCGAGCTTGATCGTGCCGGAGCGGCCGGGATGATACCAGGCTGGACCGCCACTCTCGATCTGCAGCTTGTCGACGGGCGCACCGCACGCTTCAAGCACCGCAAGGGCATCGGCCTTGGCGTCGAACACGCCGACCGGCGCGGCGTTTCCCGCCCAGTGGCGGCCGGAACCGTCCAGCTTGGCCGTGCCGCGGCGCACGCCGGCAGCAACGCGGCGCTGGGTTTCCGGCGTATTGCCCTCATAGGTTCCGGAGACCTCGAACAGGGCAAGATCATTGAAGCCGCGATCGGCATTGCGCTGGGCAGCAGCCAGCAGACTTGGCAAGAGCGAAGGGCGCATATCCGACATATCGGCGGCAATGGGGTTGGCGAGTTTCAGCGATGGCTGGCCGCCGCCGAAAAGCTTTGCCTGTTCTTCCGAAATGAACGACCAGGTGACCGCTTCCATCATTCCGCGCGAGGCGAGTGCGCGCCTGGCATTGCGGGTGCGGATCTGCAGGGTGGTCAGGATCTTGCCGTTGACCGCCGCGTGGCTTTGCAGCGGCTGCGGATCGATGCGGTTAACGCCATGGATACGCATGACTTCCTCCACCAGATCGGCCTTGCCGTCCACATCCGGACGCCAGGACGGAACCAGAACATCCACCACCTCGCCCGTGCCTTGCGGCTGGAAGCCGAGACGGCTGAGAATGTCGAGGCTCGTCTCGACTGGCACATCGATACCGGTGAGGCGCTTGACCTCCGCTGCCGGGAAGGTCACCGACTTCGGTGTGTGGCCCTTATAGCCGACGACCTGGGTTTGCGAAGGCGTACCGCCGCACAGGTCAAGGATCATATGCGTGGCAAGTTCGAGGCCCGGCACCATGAATTCTGGATCGACGCCGCGCTCGAACCGGTAGCGCGCATCGGTGATAACACCGAGATTGCGGCCGGTGCGGGCAATGGTCATGGCATCCCACAGGGCCGACTCAACCACGACATTCGTCGTGCTCTCATCGCAGCCGGAATGTTCGCCGCCGAGGACACCGGCAAGCGACTCGACGCCTTCCGCATCGGCGATCACGCCGATTTCCGGGTTCAGCGTGTATTCCTTGCCGTTGAGACCCAGGATCGTCTCGCCTTCCCGCGCCCAGCGCACGGTGAGATTGCCCTTCACCTTGTCGGCGTCGAACACATGCAGCGGACGGCCGCGATCGAACGTCATGTAGTTGGTGATATCGACCAGCGCATTGATCGGACGCAGGCCGATGGCCATCAGCCGCTGCTGCAACCATTTCGGGCTCGGTCCATTCTTCACGCCCTTGACCGTGCGCAGGGCGAAACCTTCGCACATCGGTGCGCGGTCGCCGAAATCCAGCGATACGCTGACGGACGGGCTGCCCGCGCCTTTCACCGGCTCGACGGCATTGCTTTTCAGCGTGCCCAGACCGGCTGCGGCCAGATCCCGGGCAACACCGTAAATGCTGGTGCAGTCGGGACGGTTCGGTGTCAGGTTGATTTCGATGACCGGATCATCCAGCCCGGCATAGGTCGCAAAACTGGTGCCGACAGGGGCGTCGGCCGGCAGATCGATAATGCCGTTGTGCTCGTCCGACATCTGCAGCTCGCGCTCTGAGCACATCATGCCATGGCTTTCGACGCCGCGAATCTTGCCGACCGAAAGGGTAACGTCGATACCAGGAACGTAGGCACCCGGCGCTGCGAATGCACCGATCAGGCCGGCGCGGGCATTGGGCGCACCGCAAACGACCTGCAACGGCTTGCCGTCGCCGGTATCCACGGTCAGCACCTGCAACTTGTCCGCATCCGGATGACGCGCAGCGGTGAGCACCCTGGCGATGACAAAGGGTTTCAACGCCGCCTTGTCGTCCAGCGATTCCACTTCAAGACCGATCATGGTCAAGGTATCGACGATCTCGCCGAGCGAAGCCTCGGTTTCAAGATGATCTTTGAGCCAGGAGAGGGTGAATTTCATGATTTCACTCGTTTCTCGATTTCAGCGTTTGAGGGTTTCGACAAGGCAAAACCGCTCGCATAAAAGTTCCATGTCAGGTGAAAAGCCGTGCCTGATCATGCGCTCAGGCCGCCGAACAGGGTCGGCATGTCGAGCGGGCGGAAGCCGTAATGCTGTAACCAGCGCACATCGGCGTCGAAGAAGTCGCGCAGGTCCGGCATGCCATATTTGAGCATGGCGATGCGATCGATGCCCATGCCCCAGGCAAAGCCCTGATACTCGTCCGGATCAAGCCCGCCATGGCGCAGGACATTCGGATGAACCATGCCGCAGCCAAGGATTTCCATCCAGTCCGTGCCCTGGCCGAACTTAACCTCATTGCCTGACCGGTCGCACTGGATATCGACTTCCAGCGACGGCTCGGTGAACGGGAAGAAGGACGGGCGGAAACGCATCTGCAGGGACGGAACCTCGAAGAACGCCTTGCAGAACTCTTCCAGCACCCACTTCATGTTGGCGACATTGGCCGTCTTGTCGATGACCAGCCCCTCCACCTGATGGAACATCGGCGAGTGGGTCGCATCGGAATCCATGCGGTAGGTCTTGCCGGGGATGACGATGCGGATCGGCGGCTTCTGCTTTTCCATGGTGCGGATCTGCACCGGGCTCGTATGGGTGCGCAGAAGCTTGCGCTCGCCATTCTCATCCGGGTTGAAGAAAAACGTGTCGTGCATCTCCCGCGCCGGATGGCCTTCGGGAAAATTCAACGCCGTGAAATTGTAGTAGTCGGTCTCGACATCCGGGCCTTCGGCAATTGAAAAACCCATATCGGCGAAGATCGCCGTGATCTCATCAACGACCTGGCTGATCGGATGGATGCGTCCGCGCTCGGCCGGTGCGGTGCGCACGGGCAGAGTAACATCCAGCTTTTCCTTTTCGAGGCGCTCGGCAATCGCCGCATCCTTGAGCGTGCTTTTGCGGCTGGCGAGCGCATCGGTGACGCGGTTCTTCAAACCGTTGATGGCCGGTCCTTGCGTCTGCCGTTCTTCCGGCGACATCGAGCCCAGCGATTTCAGCTTTTCCGAAATCGAGCCCTTCTTGCCAAGCGCAGCAACACGGACAGCCTCGATGGCCGCTTCGTCATTCGCTGCCTCAATCTGCGCGACCAGCGCGCTTTCCAGTTGTACCAGATCGTCCATGCTTCTCACCTGTTTCGCGTCTTGAGCGATTATGCGATCAATTCAATGCAGAAAATTGAAAAACCCGCGCCAGCCGAGCCAGCGCGGGTTTCCCAAGTCTTATTTCCGAATATGCTTTGGGAACGGCGGCTGACTTAGTGAACAGCGCCTTCAAAAGCATTCGGTGTGGTGTTCTTCAGGTATTCCAGTGCCTTCTTGGCGGAAGCCACGAGTGCACCGAATGCTGCCGGCTCGTGGATCGCCAGATCCGACAGAACCTTGCGGTCAACCTCGATACCGGACTTGCTCAGACCGTCGATGAAACGGCTGTATGTCAGGCCATGCTCACGCACGGCAGCATTGATACGCTGAGTCCAGAGCGCGCGGAACGTGCGCTTCTTGTTCTTGCGGTCGCGGTAGGCGTACTGCTTCGAACGATCGACGGCAGCCTTTGCAGTCTTGATGGTGTTCTTGCGGCGGCCGCGGAAACCCTCAGCCTGCTTCAGAACTTTTTTATGCTTGGCGTGGGACGTAACGCCCCGTTTGACACGTGCCATGATATGATCTCCTTAAAACGTCGCTGTCGGCTTAAAGGCCGTTGGGCAAGAACTTCTTCACGATTTTCGCATCGGCATCGGCGAGAACCATTGTGCCACGTGCGTCACGAATGAATTTGTTCGAACGTTTGATCATGCCATGGCGTTTGCCAGCGGCGGCGGCTTTAATCTTGCCAGTCCCAGTGATTTTGAACCGTTTCTTGGCGGCCGATTTGGTCTTCATTTTGGGCATTTTGCTACTCCTATTTCTAGGGTTCCCGCCGCTCCGATGGAGCCTGAACCCTTCTGATTTCACTTCAGACCGACCAAAGTCTGAAAGCATGCAAAACCGCCACGGCATGCCCTGCCGGGCGGTTTGAACGCGGCCTTATACCGAGAAGCCGGAAAAAGCGCAACTGCTGAATCGTCTCCGGATCTGCAAAAAATCAGTAAAACCGAAAGAGGACGGGCAGAATATTGGCCGATTGCAGATATTCAGCGAACTCGAGCAGGGGGTAGGAAATGAAAAAGACCAGCCCGTCCGCCAGTGTCTTGTACAGCATTGAAGATTTTACGCTTAAAACGTCTGACTCCCGGTAAAGCCGGAGATTGGGAAAGAAGCGTGGCACTTCGCGCTTATAGGCAAGGTAGGTCTCGCCAAAAACGGTTTCCAGATAACCTTCCTCGGCGACGATGACAAAGTGGAAGGCGATATAGCAAAGCACAGCCAATATCAGGGCGACGGTCAGGCTGCCCGTCATCATGCCAATACCGAAAGCCCCCACGGTGCTGAACACATAAAGCGGGTTGCGGCTCATCGAATAGGGACCGAGGCGGACGATTTCGGAGCTCTTGCGCCCGCCAATGTAGAGCGTGCACCACATGCGGCCCAGGATTGCCAGAACAATCACGCCAATGCCGAAGTCCTCGATGTATTCGTGGGTCCAATTGTCGGCCCAGGCAGAGCGAACCGTCAACAAGGCGCCGAGAATCAGAAAAATGATGACTGCCAGCACAATTCGCCGGCGCCGCTGAAACCGGGCCATGTCCTTCGGAGATGTGAGCGCCATGTCAGCCCTTATCCAGTTCGATCAAGACAAAAGCCGCCCGAAGGCGGCCTTTGTCTTAAACTCTCGTTCAGCTTTAACGTGGCGCCAGAACCATCATCATCTGGCGGCCTTCCAATCTTGGCTCGGCCTCTACCTTGGAAATATCGACCGTATCTTCCTTGACCCGGTCGAGCAGCCGCATTCCGAGTTCCTGGTGCGCCATTTCGCGGCCACGGAAACGCAAGGTCACCTTGACCTTGTCGCCTTCGTCGAAGAATCGCTTGATCGCCTTCATCTTCACATCATAATCATGTGTGTCGATGTTCGGCCGCATCTTGATTTCTTTGATTTCGACCGTCTTCTGCTTCTTGCGCGCCTCGGCAGCCTTCTTCTGTCCCTGGTACTTCAGTTTCCCAAGGTCAACAATCTTGCACACCGGCGGCTCGGCATTCGGCACGATCTCGACGAGATCGAGTCCAGCCTCATCGGCCATGGCCAGCGCGGCCTGAATCGTAACGATACCGTGGTTTTCACCTTCGGCATCAATGAGCTGTACCTGGGGTACCCGGATATCGCGGTTGGAACGCGGTCCATCTTTCTGGACCACCTGTGCTCTAAAGGGTCGGCGAATGGCAGTAGTCTCCTTGAATTATTTCGGTCCCGCAAATAGCACCGTCGGGCCCCGCCTGCAATGCTTTGTCTGCGGCGGTTAGCTCAATAACATCTTTTCACGGATAAATCATCTGGTTCAGATATAGGAATATTCGCATTCTATACAACATGGCTGCCAGTTGAATGGGTTTCATCATCGAATTTTGCATGGCAAAAGCAAGCGGCACATCCTGGAGACTGACATATGACGGCTCACCCGCCGGTATTCCTCACCCACAATGACATTGCAATCGCCCTGCGCCGCCGCGAAGGGGCTGAGCCCGGCATTGTCTGGCTCGGCGGCTATCGTTCGGACATGCTCGGCAGCAAGGCGGAATGGCTGGATCAATGGGCCGAAACCAACGGCCACGCATTCCTGCGCCACGATTACTCCGGCCATGGCGAGTCGGGTGGAGCGTTTCGCGACGGCACGATTTCGCTCTGGCTCGAGCAGAGCCTTGCGGTCTTCAAAAAATTTTCGTCGGGACCGCAAATCCTTGTCGGTTCATCCATGGGCGGCTGGATCGCCCTGCGCATGATCGAAGAGCTGCAAAAGGCCGGTGAACACAGCTGTGTTGCCGGGCTGGTCCTGATCGCACCGGCACCGGATTTCACGTGCGAACTGGTCGAACCCCAATTGACGCTGGACCAGCGCCGCCAGCTTGCCGAGCGGGGCTATATGGAAGAACCATCCGAATATGCCCCGGAGCCCTATATCTACACCAAGGCCCTTCTGGACGACGGCCGGGCCAATCAGGTGCTGAAGGGGGTGATACGGACCGGCTGCCCCGTGCACATCCTGCAGGGGATGGAAGACAAAGATGTTCCCTATACCCACGCCCTGCGGCTGGTTGATCACTTGCCGGTTGACGACGTGACGATTACGCTGGTGCGCGACGGTGACCATCGCCTGTCACGCCCGCAGGATCTGGAGCTTCTCACCCGCACCGTGGCCTCGATGGTGGACCGCTCGAAAAGCCACACGTCCATTCTGTAAATTCCCCCCAACAGGTTTCATCCCATGCGCTCCTCCGTGATTGCTTCTGCCGTCGTTGCCGCCATTGTCGGATTTGGCGGCACGCTCGCGCTGATCATCGCGGCGGCACAGGCCCTTGGCGCAACCCAGGCGCAGACGGCAAGCTGGGTCACGGCGCTCTGTCTCGCCATGTTCATTTCCACCGGCTTTCTCAGCTGGCGTTACAAGATGCCGATCATCACCGCATGGTCGACACCGGGTCTGGCGCTGATCGGGGCCAGCACCGGCTTTACCATGCAGCAGGGTGTCGGCGCCTTCATTGTCACGGCCATCGCCATCATCATCACGGGACTGGTCAAACCGGTTTCCGGCCTGGTTTCCAAAATCCCGGCATCGATTGCCTCCGGCATGCTGGCGGGCGTCCTGTTCGCTTTCCTGACCGGTGCGGCCCGCACAATTCCCGTCGATCCGCTCTTCGTCCTGCCATTGGTGCTTCTCTTCTTCGTCATCCGCCTGTTCAATCCGGCCATGGCGGTCCTCGCCGTGCTGTCCGGCGGCATTCTCTTCGCCTTCCTCAGCGGCCGTGTTGCCAGCGTGCCGGATATCGGCCTCTCGACGCTCACCCTCATCATGCCGGTCTTCGACACACGGGCGATCATCGGCATCGCGCTGCCGCTTTATCTCGTCACCATGGCGTCGCAGAACCTGCCCGGCTTTGCCGTGCTTCGCGCCGCCGGATACGAGCCGCCGACGGCGGCGGCTTTGCAGGTAACAGGGCTCCTTTCGCTGCTGACGGCCCCCTTCGGTGCACATACGAGCAACATGGCCGCCATTTCAGCGGCCATCTGCACCGGGCCGGATGCTCATCCGGACCCGGCACAGCGCTGGCTGACCGGCCCGTTCTATGCGCTGTCCTATCTGATACTGGCCATTTTCGGCGCTTCGCTGGTGGCCCTGTTTGCCGTGCTGCCGGCCCCCCTGATCGCGCTCGTCGCCGGCCTTGCCCTGATCGGCGCCTTTGCCAATGCGCTGACGATCGCGCTGAAAAACGAGACGGAGCGGCTTGCCGCCGTCGTCACCTTTGCCGTGACGGCATCGGGCATTTCCATTGCCGGAATCGGCGCTGCCTTCTGGGCGCTGGTGGCGGGCCTGCTTGTCGTTGCCTTCGATCACGCAAAGAAACATATCTGATTCCAAACCCTTACCGCATTCGAGCCCGGCATTTCTTGAAAAGCCGCAATCCGCCTCCCATGTCGTAAACAATCGACCAATACTGCGCCGTGCGCCCTGCAGGGCGCACAAAGGACGCAGTATAACTTTTGGATTGGCACATGATCCTTATCCAAAAACCATTCCGGTTTTTGGGGTCATGTGCGGGTCGGGCTTTCGTGAGAAGGAAGAGCTTTTATGAACAATGCTGCTTTGATCCGGCCAGGCTGGACCCCTGCCACCATCGCCCTGATGGTTATTGGTTTCATGCTGTTCTGGCCGCTTGGTTTCGCCATGCTCGCTTACATCCTTTGGGGTAACCGGCTGGATGGTTTCAAGCGCGACGTCAGCCGCGCCACCGATGGCTTCTGCGGCGCATTCCGCCGCGGCAAGGGTCCGTCTTTCGGACGCGGTTCGTTCGGCACAGGCAATGTCGCCTTTGACGAATGGCGCGAAAAGGAACTCGAGCGCTTGGCCGAAGAACGCCGCAAGCTCGAAGAGATGCGCGCCGCGTTCGAGGACTATGCGCATGAACTGCGCCGGGCCAAGGACCGGGAAGAGTTTGACCGCTTCATGGCTGAACGCAATGCCGCGACAAAGAAGCCGTCGCCGGGCGCCAACGACGCCGGAGAGGAATAACGCCATTCCGCGGACAGTTCCCTCCAGTCCTGTCCGCACGTCCCCAGCAAAGCGGCGCCGGAGCGATCCGGCGCCGCCTCTGTTTTGTCTCACGGCTTTCACCCGAATCAATTAAAGTCCCGGCCATGATCCTATCGCTGTTCCGAAGCCCGCCGAAAAAATCCGCGACGCTGAAAGCCGAGCGGAACTACGAGGTTGCGGGCC
Source organism: Phyllobacterium sp. 22229 (assembly GCF_052056495.1). Taxonomy (NCBI): domain Bacteria; kingdom Pseudomonadati; phylum Pseudomonadota; class Alphaproteobacteria; order Hyphomicrobiales; family Phyllobacteriaceae; genus Phyllobacterium; species Phyllobacterium sp. 22229. Next base: position 120,696 of record NZ_JBQEPA010000006.1, on the reverse strand, counting down.
GCGTCCTGCCGTTGCGCGTGATGGAAAACCCGCGTGCGACACGTCTTACCCTGCGCATCGATGCGGGCGGCAAGGGATTGCGGATCACCGTGCCGCCGGGCATGCCGGCGCGCGAAGTCGATAAATTCCTGGCGCGCCACGAGGGCTGGATCGAGACCCGCATTGCCAGGATGCCGGACCAGCCCAAAGTGCGGCCGGGGGTCAAAATCCCGATCCGCGGCGTCCCGCATCTCATCGTGCACGAGCCGGGCAAGCGCGGAACCGTGCAGCAGGAAAACGGCGCGGAGGGCCCGCGCCTGATCGTCCATGGCGACCGGCCACATCTGGCGCGCCGGGTCGGCGACTTCCTCAAGCGTGAGGCACGGCACGATCTGGACATGCTGGTGGCGCGGCATACCGCAACGGTCGGGCGGCGGGCCAAGATCATCCGCCTCAAGGATACCAAAAGCCGCTGGGGGTCCTGCACCTCGGACGGCACCCTTTCCTTTTCCTGGCGCATCATGATGGCGCCTCCGCCGATCATCGACTATCTCGTGGCGCATGAGGTTGCCCATCTGAAAGAGATGAACCACGGGCCCAAATTCTGGAAACTCTGCGGAGAGCTCTGCCCGGATACGGAACGCTGCAAGGCCTGGTTGAAACGCAATGGCAGCGCCTTGCAGGCCATCGATTTCAGCTGATGCCGGAACCTATCACGCCCGCCATAGAAGCGGCCGCCCGAATCCTGTGGAATTTCCATCTCGTTTATGATCCGCTGGGTCCGGCCGGCCTGATTGTCGGCCTCGGCAGTTATGATCTGCGCGTGGCCGGCCGCTGTGCCGATCTGTGGCATCAGGGGCTGGCCGCCAAAATCCTGTTCACCGGCAAGGCCGGCAACTGGACCAACCATCTCTACACAACGACCGAGGCGGAAGCGTTTGCCGCGCGCGCCATTGGTGTCGGTGTTCCCGCCGATGCAATTCTGATTGAACCGAACGCGACCAATATCGGCGAGAACATCCGCTTTGCGCGGGACATGGCTGGTGATGCCGTCAAGCGCATCATCATCGTCACCAAACCGCAGACGCAGCGCCGCGCCTTCGCGACGGTGCGCGCGCAGTGGCCGGAGGTAACCGCCATGGTAACGGCACCGCTGCACGGCTTTGAGGATCAACCGCTGACGGCCTATCCGCTTCCCAAGCTGATCCATGAAATGGTCGGCGACATCAAACGCATGATCGACTATCCGGCCAAAGGCTTTCAGATTGCGCAACCGGTTCCGCCGGATGTCGCAGATGCGTTCGATTTCCTTGTCAAAGCAGGCTATGACCACCACCTCTAGTATCGAAGGATAAACCGCGCAAAATCCTCGACTCTTGCGCGTTTTCATGGCACTGGCACCGGTTATGAGCCTTGATATCAAAATATGCGGATTAAAGACCGACGAAGCCGTGGCGGCAGCGCTGGATGAAGGCGCGTCGCATATCGGCTTCATCTTTTTCCCCAAAAGCCCGCGCAATATCGATCCGCAGACTGCGGGGCGCCTGCGTGCCGCCGTAAAAGGCCGCGCCAAGGCCGTTGCGGTCAGCGTGAATGCGGATGACGCAACGCTGGATGCGATCGTTGCCGGAATGCAACCTGATATGCTGCAGCTGCACGGCGACGAAAGTCCAGCCCGCATCAGCGCCGTGAAACAGCGCTACGGCTTGCCCGTCATCAAGGCCCTGGCGCTGCGCGAACGCCGCGATCTTGACGCGATTGCCCCCTATATCGGCATTGCAGACGGCTTTCTCTTCGATGCCAAGCCCCCCAAGGGATCTGACCTTCCAGGAGGAAATGGCGTGTCTTTCGACTGGCAGATCCTCGGCGGCCTTGACGCTTCCATCGATTACATGCTTTCCGGAGGCCTCAATGTCGGCAACATTGCCGAGGCGCTGGAAGCGACGAATGCGCGCGGCATCGATATTTCATCCGGCGTCGAGTCAGCGCCGGGTGTAAAAGATGTTAGCCTGATCAGAGAATTTTTCCGGGTTGCGCGCGCTGCCAAAAGCGCTGGCGTGGCCTGAACAAACGGAGCGGAACGGTGGACAAGGCGGTAGAACCCAATTCATTCAAGACAGGCCCCGACGAAGAGGGCATGTTCGGCATTTTCGGCGGGCGTTTCGTTGCCGAGACCCTGATGCCGCTGATCCTTGAATTGCAGCAGGCCTATGACGACGCCAAGAATGATCCGGCCTTCAAAGCCGAGCTGCGCGAATTGTCCACCAACTATGCCGGGCGCCCGTCAAAGCTGTATTATGCCGAAGGTTTGACCAGGCATGTCCGCCAGCTGGCGAAAGACAGAGGTCTTGATGGCGGCGCGAAAATCTACTTCAAGCGCGAAGACCTCAACCATACCGGCAGCCACAAGATCAACAACTGCCTTGGGCAGATTCTGCTGGCCAAGCGCATGGGCAAGACCCGCATCATCGCGGAAACCGGTGCCGGCCAGCACGGCGTTGCGTCGGCAACGGTCTCGGCACGGTTCGGCCTGCCCTGCGTCGTCTATATGGGCGCAACCGACGTTGAACGGCAGGCGCCCAATGTTTTCCGTATGAAGCTGCTGGGGGCTGAAGTGAAGCCCGTCGCCTCCGGTCATGGCACCTTGAAGGATGCGATGAACGAGGCGCTGCGCGACTGGGTCTCGAATGTCGATGACACCTATTATCTCATCGGTACCGCTGCAGGCCCGCATCCCTATCCGGAGCTGGTGCGCGATTTCCAGTCGGTGATCGGCGAGGAAGCGCGTGCGCAGATTCTCGAGCGTGAAGGCCGCCTGCCCGATACGATCATTGCGGCCGTCGGCGGCGGTTCCAACGCCATCGGCCTGTTCCATCCCTTCCTTGACGACAAGAGCGTCGAGATCATCGGCGTTGAAGCCGGCGGGCGCGGCCTTGATGGCGAGGAGCATTGCGCCTCCATGAGTGCCGGCAGCCCAGGCGTGCTGCATGGCAACCGCACTTATCTCCTGCAGAACAAGGACGGCCAGATTCTCGATGGCCATTCGGTTTCCGCCGGTCTCGATTATCCGGGCGTCGGACCGGAGCATTCCTGGCTGCGCGATACCGGCCGGGTTTCCTACGTGCCGATCCTCGATGACGAGGCGCTCGATGCATTCCAGCTGACGACGCGCGTCGAAGGCATCATTCCCGCGCTCGAATCGGCCCATGCCATTGCCCAGGCCGTGAAAATCGCGCCTGAAATGGCGCAGGACAAGATCATGATCGTCAATCTGTCAGGTCGCGGCGACAAGGATGTGCATACGGTCGGCAAACTCATGGGTATGGAGATTTAAGCATGGCGACCCGCATCGACAGAAAATTTGCCGCGTTGAAGGCTGAGGGGCGTCCGGCGCTGGTGACCTATTTCATGGGCGGCGATCCCGATTATGAGACCTCGCTGAAGATCATGAAGGCGCTGCCCGGTTCCGGTTCTGATATCATCGAGCTCGGCGTTCCCTTTTCCGATCCCATGGCCGATGGCCCGGCAATTCAGGCGGCTGGCCTGCGTGCCCTGAAAAAGGGCATGTCGCTGACAAAGACACTCGCGCTTGCCGCGAGCTTCCGCGAGAGCGACAACACCACGCCGATCGTTCTGATGGGATACTACAATCCGATCTATATCTACGGCGTCGACCGCTTTCTCAAGGACGCCGTAGCCTCGGGTATCGATGGCCTGATCATCGTCGACCTGCCGCCGGAAATGGATGCTGAACTGTGCATTCCCGCCATCAAGGCCGGGATCAACTTCATCCGGCTGGCCACGCCGACGACGGATGAGAAGCGCCTTCCCAAGGTACTGCAGAACACGTCCGGCTTTGTCTACTACGTCTCGATGAACGGTATCACCGGTTCTGCCCTGCCCGATACGAGCAAGGTTGCGGACGCAGTCAAGCGCATCAAAGAACACACGGACCTGCCGGTTGTGGTCGGGTTCGGCGTCAAGACCGCCGAGCAGGCCAAGGTCATCGGCACCGCAGCCGATGGCGTTGTCGTCGGCACCGCGATCGTCAATGCCGTTGCCAATACAATCCGCCCGGACGGCTCGCTTGTCGCCGATCCGGCTGAAGCCGTCGCCACGATGGTGCAGGGACTTTCCACCGGTGTGCGCGCCGTGCGCCTTGCAGCGGCGGAATAGAAGCCCTAAATCACAATACCGACGAAGGAACAGGACCGATCATGAACTGGATCACAAATTACGTCCGGCCGAAGATCAATTCGATGCTTGGTCGCCGCGAAATGCCCGAAAACCTCTGGATCAAGGATCCGGTTTCCGGTGAAATGGTCTTCCATACGGATCTGGAAAAGAACCAGTGGGTCGTGCCGTCGTCCGGCCACCACATGCGCATTCGTGCCAAGGACCGCCTGCGCTACTTTTTCGACGATGGCGCCTACGAATTGCTGGAACAGCCGAAAGTGGTCACCGATCCGCTGAAGTTCCGCGATGAAAAGCGCTATATCGACCGCCTCAAGGAACATCGCGCCAAGTCCGGTGTCGAAGACACGATCATCAACGCACTGGGCACGATCGAAGGCCTGCCGATCGTGGCAACAGTTCAGGATTTCAGCTTCATCGGCGGATCGCTGGGCATGGCGGCGGGCGAAGCCATCATCAAGGCGTTTGAAACGGCAATCGCCGAGAAGCGGCCGCTGGTGCTGTTTGCCGCGTCCGGCGGCGCCCGCATGCAGGAAGGCATTCTTTCGCTGATGCAGCTGCCGCGCACCACGGTTGCCGTGGAAATGCTGAAGGAAGCGGGCCTGCCCTATATCGTCGTCCTCACCAACCCGACCACGGGCGGCGTCACCGCCTCCTACGCCATGCTGGGCGATATCCACATTGCCGAGCCGGGCGCGCTGATTGGCTTTGCCGGACAACGTGTCATCGAGCAGACCATCCGCGAAAAGCTGCCGGAAGGCTTCCAGACCGCCGAATACCTGAAGGCCCATGGCATGGTCGACATGGTCGTGCCGCGTACCGAACTCAAAGCCACCATCGCGCGTCTGTTGAAGATGCTCATGGGCGAAAAGGCCACCGAGGTTCCCGTTGCCAAGCCCAATGGTGCGGCGCTGCCGGCAACGATTGAAGCCGAAGCTTGATTCAATTGATGGTTCTGGAGGCCTTTGCCCTTGGCTTTGTCTGTGTCGTCGAAGGCTGAGGCGATCATCGAGCGTTTGCTCGGGCTTCACCCAAAGGGTTTCGACCTGTCGCTGGGGCGCATCACGCGTCTTCTCCATGCCTTGGGCAATCCGCACCTGAAAATGCCGCCCGTCATCCATGTGGCGGGCACCAATGGCAAGGGATCCTGCGTTGCTTTCTCCAGGGCGCTTTTGGAAGCTGCCGGTTATACGGTGCACGTGCATACCTCGCCGCATCTCGTTCACTGGTATGAGCGTTACAGGCTCGGTGCGCCGGGCGGCGGCAAGCTGGTCGACGATGAAACCTTTGCCGACGCCCTCACCCGGGTCGAGGAAGCCAATGCCGGTCAGGCCATCACCGTTTTCGAGATACTGACCGCCGTCACCTTCGTGCTGTTTGCCGAACACCCGGCCGATGCCGTGATCCTGGAGGTCGGGCTTGGCGGCCGTTTCGACGCGACCAATGTCATTGCGGAGCCTGCGGTCAGCGTCATCATGCCGATCTCACTCGATCACCAGCCCTATCTCGGCGACCGGGTCGAGCTGATTGCAGCGGAGAAGGCCGGGATCATCAAGCCGGGCTGTCCGGTTGTCATCGGTGCGCAGGAAGAAGAAGCGGCACGCCTGGTGCTGATCGAGACGGCCGAGCGGCGGGATTGCCCGTTTGCCGTCTATGGCCAGGATTTCCTTGCCTTTGAAGAGCGCGGCCGGATGATCTATCAGGATAATACGGGCCTGCTCGACCTGCCCTTGCCGGCCTTGCTCGGGCGACATCAATTGTCCAATGCGGCTGCCGCCATTCAGGCGGTGAAGACGGCGGGCTTTACGCTGCCGGATTATGCCATCGAAACCGCCATGACGACGGTCGAATGGCCCGCCCGCATGCAGCGCCTGATCAAGGGCAAGCTGGTCGAGCTGGCAGTGCCCGGTTCGGAAATATGGCTCGATGGCGGGCACAACCCCGGAGCGGGCCTGGTGATCGCCGAGGCGATCGCGTCGCTGGAAGACCGCAGCCCGCGCCCACTTTTCCTCATCACCGGAATGATCAACACGAAAGACCCCATAGGCTATTTCGAAGCCTTCACCGGTATGGCGCGGCATGTCTATACGGTGCCGATCCGCTCCAGCGATTCCGGCATTCCGCATGAACAGCTGGCGATTGCCGCCGGCGATGCCGGCCTTTCCGCCGAGCCCGTGCATTCCGTCGAGAATGCGCTGAAAATATTGCGGGACAGCTGGGACAAATCCGAACCGGCGCCCCGCATACTCATCGGCGGCTCGCTGTATCTCGCCGGCGACGTTCTGGCCGAAAACGGCACCCCGCCGCAATAAAAAACCCGGCACGAATGCCGGGTTTGATGGATGGATAGGACGTTCGGCTTATGCGGCTGAATTGCGGATCCAGTCGCTGAGCTTGCTCTTGGGAGCAGCGCCAACCAGATTGGCAGCCAGTTCGCCATCCTTGAACATCAGCAAGGTCGGAATGGAACGCACGCCGAACTGGGCTGCAAGTTCCGGATTCTCGTCGATGTTGACTTTGGCAATCGTCACCTTGCCTGCCATTTCCGAAGCGATTTCTTCAAGGGCAGGAGCGATCATCTTGCAGGGGCCGCACCACTCGGCCCAGAAATCAACAACAACAGGCTGACCTGCCTGAAGTACATCGGACTGGAAATTGCTGGTGTCGATCTTGACGGTAGCCATCGGCTTTTCCTTATCGGTTATTGAATGTTGCCCATCATGTGGTGAGTCTACCCACCTGCGTCAAGCTCGGTCATCTCACGATGCGGTGAGACGGGCAAGGGCGGCCTGCATCTCATTCACCGGAATATCGATGAGATGGGGACCCTCGGTGAACAGCAAAGCAGCTTCCACGCTCTTTCCCGGATAAAGCGGCTCCAGCAGCTGCCGGTAGAGTGCCAGCTGTGCCACATAGGCGTCGGGCACCTCTTTCACGCTGCGTGGCGCCGGGCGGTTGGTCTTGTAATCGACGATTAGCACGCGATTTTCGCTCACCGCAAGCCGGTCAATGACACCGGATACGGCATGATCCTTGCCGCGCAGATGCAACGTGCCCATGACAGCGATTTCCGCAAGGGAACCGGGCGCGAAGACCGGCGCGAAACGCTGATCGTCCATCACGGCAAATGCCGATTGCAGGGCGCTTTCAATTTCTTCCGGCGTCCAGTCAAAGGCAGCGCGGGAGAGATACCGGCCGGCGGCAGCGCGGCGTTGATCGGCGGGCAGATTGGGCAATGTCTGCAGCAGCGCATGGATGACCGTACCGCGCCGGATCGCGAAGGAGGGATCGGTGCCCTCCGCGCTGAGAACCGGCGAGCCGGTGACCAGCGGCTCTTCCGTCTCGGGCTCGATCAGAAGAGACACGCCGGACGGCGCGAGCGGGCGCGGCAGCCCGGCCTCCCTTGCCATGGGCGCGCGATACCGGGACGGGAAAGGCATCACCGATGCCGCCGGCATCAGTTCCGGCTCCTGCACCGGACCAGTGCTCCGTGCAGTCTCGCGGTAACGTTTCGCCACGATGCCCTCAACCGGATGATCGAACGGTTCGCTCACATCCGCGAGCGCCGCATCGACAAGACCGTGCCACGTATCCGGCGACTGGCGGGCGCCGCGGTAGCCGCACACGATCAGGCGATCCTCCGCACGGGTCATGCCGACATAGAGCAGGCGGCGATATTCCTCTTCCGACCGCACTTTCAGGCTGTCGACGATGGAACCGGTAAAGGCGGTTGCATAGGATTTGGACGGCACGAAAAGGAAGCCCTTGCCCTGCCACCCCTCCTCTTCCTTCATGGGGAAGGACAGAAGATTGGGCGTGCGCCCGCCCGATGAAGCGGAACTGCCGGAATCAACCAGGAATACCACCGCAGCTTCAAGCCCCTTGGCCGCATGCACGGTCATGATGCGCACTTCATCCCGGCTCTGGTCGAGCTCGCGCTTGATCTCCGGCGTGGCCGCGTCCAGCGTTTCCAGAAACGCCTGCAGTCCGGGAAGACCGGTCTTTTCCGTGGCGATGGCATAGTTCTGGAATTCGTCGATGACGTCGCCAGCCTCATGCCCCAACCGCGCCAGAAGCTCGCGCCGCGCACCGCCGCTGCCGAGAATATCGGCGTAGAACTCGAATACCGGCACCGTATCGGCACGGTTGCGCCACTCCTGCAGGCGCTTGGCGACGGCCGCCAGCGCCGGATCGGTCTTTGCCCGGACTGTCAGACGCTGATGCAGGGTTTCGTTCTCCGCCCGCCCATGCGCCAGATGAAAAAGCTGGTCGTCGTCCCATTTGAAGATCGGGCTCTTGAGCAATGCCGCCAGCGACAGATCGTCGGAGGGCAAGAGCATGAAACGGCCGAGCGCCATCAAATCCTTGACGGCGATATGATCCGTCAGTTTCAGCCGGTCGGCACCGGCCACCGGCACATGGCGCTTCTTCAACTCACGCGACAGGGCGGGCATGAACTGATCGCGCTTGCGCACCAGGACCATGATATCGCGCGCCTGCAGACGCCGGTTCTTGCCTTCAATGACCTCGCCGTTTTTCAACCAGAGATCGATGGTCCTGGCGATCTGTTCCGCAAGGCGGACCGGCGGCGCAGGAAGACTGTCGACCGGCGTGCGCCAATCCTCCTCCTGCTCCGTGGTTTCGGGCGTCAGCATATCCCAGATCTGCACTTCACCGGGATCACCGGACCGGATCGCCGTATGGACAGTCGCCCCATGGTCGGCACCAAAGCCGCGGTTGGCTTCAGGCCGCTTGAACACGGCATCCACCGCCGACAAAACGTCGGGCACGGAGCGGAAGGAGAAGTTCAGATTGACCCTGGAGAAACTCAGTTCGGCATTTTCAGCGTTCTTCTCGGTTGCCTTGCCATGGCGGGCGAAATCTTCCGGGATGGCACCCTGAAACGAATAGATGGACTGCTTTTCGTCGCCCACGGCAAACAGGGTGCGCCGGACGGTGCGTGCGGTATTGCCGGAAAAAAACTCCTCGCTGAGCAGGCGAATGACCCGCCACTGATTGGGGCTGGTATCCTGCGCCTCATCGACCAGAATATGATCGATGCCCTTGTCGAGCTTGTACTGTACCCATGGCCCGGCATCCTGCCGCGCCAGCAGCGCCACCGTGCGCACGATCAAATCATCGAAGTCGAGAAGGCCCCGCGCCCTTTTCATCTGCTGGTAACGTCCGATCAGATCGTCGACCAGCGCCAGCGCCGACAGGGTGAGCCGGATCTGCCGCAGCTGCTTCAGGCGGTCCAGGCCGCTGAAGATTCTGTCCGCTGCCCGGTCATAGCGTTCGATGAAATCGGGGATGCGGTCGGTCACGCCCTTCGACGCGACATACCCGCCGCTCTTGGGATCACCTGTCGCTTTGAGAAAGGCGGCGCGCAGCACCTCTTCGCGCTGATCGATCTGATCATTCACCTTGGCAAACCGCAGCAGGAGCGCAAACTCCTGGGCCCGCGAAGCGCCCTTCGGCACCGCCATGATATCGTCCAGCACGCCCTGCGGGAATTCCGGAACCGGCCAGAGGGTGGACAGGATATCGTCTTCCGTCTCCGCGCCAGTGAAACCGAACTGGGCAAAGAACAGCGGGCGCCGCAGCGCATCATGACCCACATCGCGAATGAACTGGGTCAGGTCATGGCGCTTGTTGACGGCTTCATCGAGCAGTTCCTGCAACCCGAACTCGCCGGCCGCGTCCAGGACGTCGTTGAAGGCGGCCGCAAGCTCGACATTACCGTCAAGCCGCGCCGTCTGCAGCAGCTGGCGGCGTGCTTCGCCGACCAGCGCCACCTGCATCATGTCATCCATCAATTCGAAATGACCGGCGATGTTCGCTTCCAATGGAAACTGATGCAGAATGGCCTCACAGAAGGCGTGGATGGTCTGGATCTTCAGCCCGCCCGGTGTTTCCAATGCCCGGGCAAACAGGCGGCGCGCCTGCGCCAGCCGCGCGGGTCCGGGACGCTTGCCGTCAATTTTCTCGATCGTCTGCGCCAGTGCCTCCTCATCCATGGTTGCCCAGTCGGAAAGCCGGGCAAAGACGCGGTTCTGCATGACGGCGGCGGCGGCCTTGGTGTAGGTCAGACACAGTATTTTTGACGGATCGGTGCCGTCGAGCAGCAGGCGGATGACCCGTTCGGTCAGAACGTGTGTCTTGCCCGACCCGGCATTGGCGGACACCCAGACGGAATCCACCGGATTGGCAGCGCTGTTCTGATCGTCAATGGTTTCCCTGGGGATGTTGAGCGGCTTTTTCATTCCCCGCCCTCCCCGCCATCGTCAGCACCGCCCGCCGACCATTCCAGCACCCGCGCGAGGTGATCGTAATCGCCGGTCAGATCGCTTTCCTTGAATGGCAAGGCACGTGACAGATATCCTTTTTGCGGATCATGATAGGCAACAAGCAGTTCATTCAAGCGGAGCCACGCAAGCACACCCAGCTCAGGCGCGGTCTTTTCGCTCTTGCTGGCCGCAGTTCCCACCTTGAGAATCGATTCCGGATCGACCCTGCCGTTTGGCCGCAAGCGCACATAGAGCAGATCCGAGGCCTGACGTGCACCAACTTCGTGAAAGGCACCGCGGGCGAGAAGCGCCGCTTCCAGCGCCAGCTGCGGCGAGAGCAGCACATGCGCCTGTTTGCGCGAGGGGGTGGAACCGGTCTTGTAGTCGATGATTTCAACGGTTCCGTCCCGCATCAGATCAACACGGTCAGCACGGCCGGAAAGCGTGACACCTGACGCTTCCACCGGGATTTTCTTCGAGGCGATTTCCGGATGGCGCTCGGCCAGCAGTGGCGCCCGGTCGCGCTCCCATTGCAGGAACTCCGGCACGAGGTTCAGGAAACGCGGCCACCACACCGCATCGATTTCTTCCGGCAAGGCGATGTCATCGAAATAGCGCCGGCCAATCTCCGAAAGCCGGGCCGCTGCATCGGTACGAACCGGATCGATACCCTGCTCGGTGAAATGCGCCAGAATGTCGTGAAACAGCGAGCCGCGCTCCGCCGCATCGGGATCACGGATCAGCGGTTCGATGGGACGCAGGCGCAGGATACGCCGGGCGAAGATCGCGTAGGGATCACGCCGCAGGGTTTCAATTTCTGTGACGGAAAAATGTTTTGGCCGCGCCTCCAGCGGCGGCTTTGGCTCCGGCCGTTTGACAAAGTCCTCGTCGGGCGCGTCATCAATGTCCCGGGCCCAATGCAGATATTGCGCGCCGCGGGCGCGCAATTCGTCACCGGCCTTCTTGCCAAGCACCGTTTCCAGCCGCTGCAGCCAGCGCGACGCAACGGTGGGCGCATTGGCCGAGCGCTGCGCCCGGCTGAGAATGACACGTTCCATGCCGAGCGCCATCTGGAAATCATGCGCCGCAAGGCCGGTGCGCCGTTCCGGCGGTTCCAGGTTGATGACGGCTTTCATCGGCCGGGACATGAAGGGATCGTTGCGGGTCTTGCCCGGCCAGGACCCCTCGTTCAAGCCGCCGATGATGACGGTATCGACCGTCTGCAGGCGCGCTTCCAGCGCACCCCAGATAAACAGGCGCGGATGGGCACCGGCCTTGGGTTTCACCACCTCACCTGCCATCAGCGCTTCGATCATTGCCGGCCATTCAACCGGCATGAAATCGAGACCGGAATCGGCAGAGACGAGATTGCGCAGAAAAGCAGCGAACTGCTCACCGGCGGCGCCAGCATAGAGCCCCGATATATCGCCCCTGTCATCGCGGACCAGATTTTCAAGGCTGGCAATTGTCGCCCGGACGATATCCGATATTTCCACGGATTCGCGCACCTGCGTGAAGACACTCAGCTCAAGCATGCATTGCCCAAGGGCCGCGCAGACGATCCGGGCGGCCTCAATACGCTGCGCGGAGATCTGGCGCAGCCAGGCAGGCTCGAATGGTGCCGTACTGCCTTCGGCAAGACGCCGCTCAAAGAATTCAGCCAGTCCTGCCAGGGTCGCGCGCCCGGTGCCGCCGCGCAGGGCAATCAGCTCAATGGTTTCTGCCGCCTGCCGGACGGCGTTGCGGTCCATGCCGAGCCGCGTCAGCGGATGCTTGAGCAATGCCAGCAGCACGACAGGGTCACCCGGATTGAACACCGTTTCGAGGGTGAGGCGCAAAAGCGTTGCCGGCTGCGTCTCGCGCAGTGCATGACCGCCGGAATCATCGGCAGCAATGTTGAAACGCGCGAGCTCACTCGCCACACGCCGGGCAAGGTCCCGATCCGCCGTAATGAGTGCCGCCGTCTTGTCAGGCGCTTCGATGGCATCGCGCAGGGCGATCGCCACAGCCAGCGCTTCCTCGCGCTCATTGGCTGCCTCGATCAGGGCGACGGGCGCGACCGCCGCGGAAAACGCGTTGCTATCCCGGTTGATCGCACTCCACGCCTCGCTTGTTTCGGCCGGGCGCATGGCTTCCGCCAGCAGATGCTCGCGCGCGCGCTTCTGCGGGCTCACCGTACCAAGACGAATGACGTCCTGGCGCAGGACGCCAAGCTCGGCCAGAAGCTTCCTCAGGCCGAATTGCGGATGACCAAAGATGGACGGATTGTCCTGCGTGTTGGCCAGCACCTGCCAGCTCGGCTCATCCATGTCGCGATCAAGCCCCGGCAGAACCACCGCACCTTGTGGCAGAGCGGCGATTGCACTGAGAAGATGTGCCGTGGCCGGGATCGAGCCAGTGGAACCAGCAGCGATGACCGGGCCATCGGGCGGACTGCGCAGAAGCCGCTCCGCTTCCAGTTCAATCAGCTGATTGCGGTGGGCGGCGGGGTTGGACCGGTGCCGCTCATTGAGAATATCCGGCCAGAGACTGGTGACGATGTTGAGGAAATCCAACGTCACCTGCCACCACTCCGGCAGTTCTTCCGAAACAATGTTCGACAGCGTGCTCCAGCCGCTTGCCTCGGTCTCCACCTGATCCATGAGCCCGGCCAGATCGCGCGCCAGCCAGATGGCATCCGCCGTGGTCGCCGGAATGGCGATATCCTCATTGCCGAACAGCGCGCGGACATGTTCCGGCAGGCGCTCCCGCCATGGCCGTACGAGCCGCGCAAGCAGAAGCAGCCGTTCCGTCGAACTGACCGGCGGCAGCAGATCGAAAAACGCGTCCGACCCCATATCGAACATCGCCGCATCCTCGTCAACATCCCCAAGCGGCCGGATGACGGGAAGGATTGCGGATTTCACCGGACTCTTTTCCACAAGCAGCGAGCGCAGGGTCCGCGCCGCGCGGCGGGTCGGTACATAAATCGTCGCCCGGGCAAGCGCCAGCGGATCGGCAGGGTTGGCCGGAAAACCCGGAATGAGGTTGCCGGACAGAACTGCGTCAACCAGAGCGGGAAGAAACGGGTCTCCGGGAGCTATCGAGAAAATGCGTGGGCTGTGGCGCTCAACCATGGGTCTCCTGCTCAAGACGCGCAATCACGGCTTCCGCCTCTCCGATCGCCTCGGGCGTGCCGACAGTCAGCCAATGGCCCTGCATCGGCATCCCGAAGAGACGCCCGGCGCCGATGGCTTCATCGAAATAGCGATTGAGCGACGCACGCGCCACCGGCTTCCCGTCGAAGAGACGTGGATGCGTGATCGCAGCCCCGGCATAGATATAGGGCGATGCATCGCCTTCGCGGAAACGCTGCAACCTTCCCTCGGCATCCAAGGTAAAATCGCCGCGGCCTTCATAGCCGGTTGCCTGATCCATCCGCGCCACCATCACAAGAATGTCCATCTTCGAAGCATCCCATGCTTCGGCGAGGCGGACAAGATTGGGACGGGGGCCGTCGATCCAGAATGTATCGGCGTTGAGAACATAGAAGGCATCCCGGCCGATCAGCGGTAGCGCCTTAACGATGCCGCCAGCCGAATCGAGGAGTTCAGCCCGCTCGTCCGATATGGCGATCACCGGTGAGCGCCGCGATGCAAGATGCTGCTCCATCTGGTCGGCGAGATAATGAACATTGACCACAGCGCGGGCAACGCCTGCTGCATTGAGCGCGCCAAACGACCAATCGATCAATGATTTGCCGGCTACCTTTACCAGGGGCTTTGGTATCGTATCCGTGATGGGACGCAAACGCTTGCCGAGGCCCGCAGCCAGAACTATCGCCGTACCGGGTATCGTCATTCACTGCAACTCCGGGGAAAGAAGGTCCATCTTTTTACACCATTCACGCACAGGCGCCAGCGACGGGTGTTCGAGTGCGTGGGCCAAATAGGCCTGGATGCGCGGAAGGTGCTTGAGATAATAGGGCTTGCCGTCCCGCTCATCCAGCCGCACGAAGATGCCCAGAATCTTGGCGTTGCGCTGCGCCGCCATGATCGAAAAAGCTTCCAGAAAGGCGCTTTCGTTGAAAGAACTGTCGCGGGACCGCCGTTCCTCGATATAGGCGGCAAGCAGGCATTTCTGGAGCTTGCGCTCGATCGTTACCCGCGCATCGAGCACCAGAGACGCCACGTCATAGGCGGATGGTCCAATCATCGCATCCTGAAAATCAAGGAGCCCAACACGGTCTATACCGCTTGCTTCGCTGCGCCACAAAATATTGGGGGAATGAAAATCGCGCTGAACGAGACTTTTTTCCGAAGAATTAAGTCGACTAAATACATTATCCCAAGCGTCGACATAGGCCGCCTTCTCTCCGGGTGACAGCCGGAGACCCGCCATTCGCGGAACATACCAGTCGGACAGAAGTTCCACTTCAATCATCATGGCGTCGCGGTCGAAATCATGGATATGATGGATATAGCCCTTGCCAACTTCGACGTCGCGCGCCCAGGAGCGTTCATGCATCCGCGCCAGCAGCCGCACGGAGGCTTCGTAACGCTCGATGATGGGGGCGCCATCGGCATCAAGTATGCCTTCATTTCCAAGATTCTCGAGCAACAGGAAGCCGTTGTCGAGATCATCGGACATGATCTGCGGAACGTAGAAACCATTGGACCGCAAGAGATGGTTGACCGCCACAAACGCCGTGACCGACTGGGAAAGATGGGCGATCTGCATATAGGTCTTGCCGTCACGCAGGATCGGTCCGCCGGGATTATAGGGCGAGTTCATCAGGATCAGCGGACGTTCACAGCCAGTATCGATCGTCTCGTAGCCGCGCGCGGAGGCATCGCCGAGCAGGTAGCGGCGGTCCGCGTCGGCATATCCTGCCCGGCCAAGAAATGTGCGTATGGCGAGCGAACGCTGCAGCCGTGCAAGGGCGGCGTCTTCCCCGCCAATCTCGACCGTGCGGCCGCTGCCATCATGGAGCAGATTGATGCGGAGCGCCGGCTTGGCGAGGGCATCGCCGGCCCGCTCCGGCCACTCCACCAGAACGGCGCCGTCCTCCAATGCATCGTCCAGCCCAAGCTCGTCGACTTCTTCGCCGGAAGAGAGCCGGTACAAATCCACGTGACTGATCGGCAAACGCAGTTCGGGATAGGATTGCACGATCGTGAAGGTAGGGCTTGGAACCTCATAGGCGCTGTCATTGGCAATGGTGCGGATCAGTCCGCGCGCCAGTGTCGACTTGCCAGCACCCAGATCACCCGACAGCGTGACAAGGTCGCCCTTGACCAGCGCGAGCCCGATGTCCTGACCGAGCCGTTCCGTGTCTTCCGCCGTTGCAAGCTGGAGTGTCAGAGCCGTCATGGGCGCCTTATTCAGCAGCAATGCTGAAGGAGCGTGCTTCCAGCGGGAACCGGCAGGTCACCAGCGTGCCTCTGCCCGCGGCACTGCTGATATCGACCTTGCCACCATGCAGCTCCACAAAGCCCTTGACGATGGATAGGCCAAGACCGGCGCCGCGCTTGCGGCCGCCATTCGGATAGGGCTGAAACCGCTTGAAAATACTGTCGAGCACATAATCCGGCATGCCGGGTCCATTATCCTGAACGCTGAAAACCATCTCATTGTGTTCCCGCCCGCAGGTCAGCGTGATCGTGCTGCCTTCGGGCGCATAGTTGGCAGCATTGCTGAGAAGATTGGCAAGCACCTGCTTGACCCGGCTGGCATCGGCACGGAAGGAGCCCGCGCCGGATGCGATGCGGGTATCGAGCAGGATGTTATGCTCCCTGAGGCGTTCGGCCACTTTTTCAGAGGCGGTGGCGACGGCATCGGCGACGGAGACGTCACTGATATCCAGCTCCATGATACCGGCATCGACCGTGGCAAGATCGAGAATATCGTTGACGATGGTCAGCAGCACCGAGGACGACGTGCCGATATGGTCGAGATAATCGCGCTGACGCTCGTTGAGCGGCCCGGTCATCGGCGTCTGCAGCAGTTCGGTAAAGCCCATGATGTTGGTCAGCGGCGAGCGCAGCTCGTAGGAGACATGCTGGACGAAATCGTTCTTCAGTTCGTCGGTGCGCTCCAGCGCCTCGTTCTTTTCCTTCAGCGCCCGTTCGACCCGCACGGAATCCGTTACATCAACGAAGGTCAGCATGGTCTGGCCACTCGGCAGCGGGGCAGAGGCAAAATAGAGGATTTTCCCGGTTGTCAGCTCGACATGCCCCGACAGGGATTCCCGCTTGTCATCAAAACCCGTGACTGTTGTGACAAAGCTTTCCCATTGCGTCGCATCGGAAACCGGTTCGCACAGGCGGCGGATCGCCGAGATATGCATGCCTTCGGCGATCTGCTCGGCCTTCAGCGACCAAAGCGATGCAAAGGCGGGGTTGGACAGGCGAATCTTGCCGTCGGAACCGAACACCGCCACACCTTCGGCCAGATGGTCCAGTGTCTGCCCCTGTACCTTGATCAGCGTGTTGTAGCGGCTTTCCAGCTGCAGCTTTTCGGTCAGGTTCTCGAAAACCCAGGTGACGCCGCCCTTGGGCTGCGGATTGACGATGACGCGCAAGGTCCGGCCGTCGGTCAGATGCCACAGATGCTCCTGCGATTCGACCGAATGATAGGCCGAAAGCATGGAGTCCTTCCAGCGGCGCCAATCCGGCTGTTCCGGCAATGTGCCGTCGCTGCGGAAGCGGTCGAGCAGCATCGCATTGTCAGGCCGGCTCTCCAGCAGGGAGGTTTCCAGCCCCCACAGCTTGGCAAATGCCTGATTGAAGAATTGCAGCTTCCTGTTCGCATCGAACATGGCGACCGCCGAATTCAGCTGGTCGAGCGTGTCCGAGTGATTGAGGACGGTGCGCTTGAATTCCTCGCGCACCAGTTCAATGTCGCTGACATCATTGGCCAGACCGGCGGAACCGGCGCTGCTCGCAACATCCGTGACCCGGAACACATGACGATCACCGCCGACCACCGTCGACAGCTCGTCTTGGAAAGACCGGCTTGCCGCCTTCTCGCGTTCGATGCGCTCGCGTGCCTGCACCCCGAACAGTTCGCGTGCCTCGGCCACGGCAACATGCACGTCACTGACATCAACCGCCTTGGCATAGGCCATGTTGACCCAATTGAGCTTGCCGCTCCTGTCGCGGCTCCATGCCGGCATTTCCAACTGCTCCAGCAGGCCGCGCAAGGTGGTCAGGGCTTCGTTGAGCTGATAGTTTTCCGTCTTGAGCAGCGCCTGGGCGGCGCGCGTCTCGCCGAGACTGATAAAGCGGACAATGGCATAGCTGCCGGAGGTGCGGCCCTGGATCTCCAATGGCGTTCCCTTCGATGTCTCGACAACGATATCGAAGGGGCGAGCCTTGCCGCGCAGGGCTTCGACGGAGCGATCCAAGAGGGTTGCCGAATCAATACGCAGCCAGCGGCCAAAAGCCAGGAACAGCGACCGGTCTTCGGGAACTCCGATTTCCTGCGGCAGACTGCCGACAAGATTGGGCGTCGCGGAATTGCCTTCCCACACAACCACCCGTTGATCCTTCAGATTGAGCAGCGCTTCGCCGCGCTGAACCGCGACATTGAGATCGGCGACCTTGTCGCGCAGCTGGCGATTCTCGCCAGCGATGCGGCTGCGCTCGCGGATCAGCCAGCCGGCCGACAACAGGGCCGCGCCCATTGCGCCGAGGAACATGGCAAACTGGATGACTTCGAACGTGCCGAATGCAACCCCGAATGGCGTGTTGATCTTGCCAAGGAGATCGTCGGCATGGGCAGCAGCAGACATGGCGCCAAGGATAGAAACAGTCGAGCCGGCTCCCGCCAGCACAGTCCGCAGTTTCTTCAGCACCCGCTTTCCGCGTGTTGCCTCTTTCCCGCGAACATCCCCATCAGCAATCTTCATATCAACCGTCGTCGCCCCATCCTGACAGATATCTCATGTTCCAACCCATCTGATTGATCCAACCATTTGGCCCATCTGGAAGAAAGCTATCCCGAATCACTACAATAAACCCTTGGCGAATCGACGGGAAGAACTCCGCGCAAAAAAGAAAGCCGAAGAATTTGTCAATCCTTCGGCTCCCATATGTTGTGTGTATTGGTTAACAGATTAATATCTGTAGTGGTCCGACTTGAAAGGACCATTCGGCGTGACACCGATATAGGCAGCCTGTTCGTCCGAAAGGGTCGTCAATTTCGCACCAAGCTTGTCGAGATGCAGGCGTGCGACCTTTTCATCGAGGTGTTTCGGCAGAACGTAGACCTCATTCTTGTACTGCTCACCGCGGCTGTAGAGCTCGATCTGAGCCAGAACCTGGTTGGTGAAGGAAGCGGACATGACGAAGCTCGGATGTCCCGTTGCGTTGCCCAGATTGAGCAGGCGGCCCTCGGAGAGAAGCAGCATGCGCTTGCCATCCGGGAACGAAATCATGTCGACCTGCGGCTTGATGTTGTTCCACTTGAGATTGCGCAGTGCCGAGACCTGGATCTCGTTGTCGAAGTGACCGATATTGCCGACGATCACCATGTCCTTCATCTTGCGCATGTCATCGAGCTTGATGACATCCTTGTTGCCGGTCGTGGTGATGATGATGTCAGCGGTCGGTGCGGCATCTTCAAGCGTCACCACTTCGAAACCGTCCATGGCGGCCTGCAATGCGCAGATCGGATCAACTTCCGTGACCTTGACGCGTGCACCGGCACCGAGGAGCGATTGGGCGGAACCCTTGCCCACGTCACCATAGCCGCAAACCACGGCAACTTTGCCGGCCATCATGACGTCGGTGGCGCGGCGGATACCATCCACCAGCGATTCCTTGCAGCCGTACTTGTTGTCGAACTTCGACTTGGTGACGCTGTCGTTGACGTTGATTGCCGGGAAAGGCAGGAGGCCCTTCTTCTGCAACTGATAAAGACGGTTCACGCCGGTTGTCGTTTCTTCCGTAACACCCTTGATCGCATCGCGCTGTTTGGTGAAGAAGCCAGGCGTTTCCTTCATGCGCTTCTTGATCTGGGCAAAGAGAATTTCTTCTTCTTCGCTGCCCGGATTGGACAGAACGTCTTCACCAGCTTCAGCACGCGCACCGATCAGGATGTACATCGTGGCATCGCCGCCATCATCGAGGATCATGTTGGACGGCTGGCCATCCGGCCACTGGAAAATCTTGTCGGTGTAGGTCCAGTATTCTTCCAGCGTTTCGCCCTTGACGGCGAAAACCGGGGTTCCGGTGGCTGCGATCGCTGCCGCCGCGTGATCCTGCGTCGAGAAGATATTGCACGATGCCCAGCGCACGGTCGCACCCAAGGCCTGCAGCGTTTCGATCAGGACCGCGGTCTGGATCGTCATGTGAAGCGAACCGGTGATGCGTGCGCCCTTGAGCGGCTTGGACGCGCCAAACTCTTCACGGCTGGCCATCAGGCCCGGCATTTCCGTTTCGGCGATTTCAATTTCCTTGCGGCCCCATGCGGCCAGCTCAAGGTCCTTGACTATAAAATCCTGCTTATCGGCCATCTGTTGTCAGCTCCGTCTTTGTTTTTCGGTCCAGCCGCCATTCCGAGGCGACCGGAGGTTGCTGTTGACTATCAGATAAGGCGGGAACGCACAATGGGATATAAAGAAATCCTTATGCGTGCATATCCGGGGGATGATTGTTTTATTGAAATGGCAGAGAGACAAGGCTGACGGGCAGGACGATCCGCAGTTTTGCCAGCATCGCCCGGAAAGCATCCAGCGTATAGTCGGTGTTTTCGGTGGCAATGGCGACGGTGGTGCCGCTGCCTTGCGTCCCCGCACCGATGGTCTGCACGATCGCCTCGGCCGGATCCAGAAACCGGCAGGACGGACGGCTGCTCTCAAAATAAGAGCGGAGCCACGGTAAGTGCGTACTCGACAGGGTGAGCACGTCGATATCCGGGTGGCTGCGAAAAACCGTACTGAGAAAATCATCGACCTTTTGCCGGGTCGCGGCGGGATTGAACAGAAAGTCGCCACTCTCGACAAGGTCGACCATGGGCGAAGCATTGATCAGAGCCACGGCATCCGGATCGCTGGTGTGGCTGCCGACGAACTGCCGCAGCTGCGGGCTCCCCGTCATCGACTGTACGCCCATGATGCCGACCTTGCCGGTTTGCGTCGTTGCCAGGGCTTCCGCCAGCGGCGGCACAACCCCAAAGAGGGGCACATTCACCATGGATTTCAGGTCATCCATCACGGTGATCGACGGCACGTTCGACGCGACGACGATGGCCGAGGGGTGATGCGCCATCAGAAACCGGATCGTCCGGTCCATGACGGCCAGCAATTCGCTGCGCGGCTTTTTTCCGTAGGGAAAGCTGGCGCGATCGGCGAAGTAGAGGATATCCTGCCTGGGAAGCCGCTGCCGGAGCAGATCGACAATGGCGTAACTGCCGATCCCCGCGTCAAAGACAGCAATCGGACTGACGAGCGTCACATCAGGCTTCTTCGCCGAACTTATCGGCAATGAGTGCCCCGAGAGCCATCATCACATCGCTGGCCTGGCGGCCCGATGCGCTGACCTTGATGCAGCAGCCGGGCGAAGCGGCAAGCATCATCAATCCCATGATGGAGGTTCCACCCACGGTCATGCCGTCCTTCTCGACGCGCACATGCGCATCGTACCCATCGACGAGCTGAACGAATTTGGCCGAGGCACGCGCATGCAGCCCGCGCCGGTTGATGATCTCGAAAGATGCAACCAGCGCATTGTCCGGATCAAACGTGCCGGTCGTTTCTCCTGTCAGGCGCATGCGTGTTCAACCTCTATTTGGCTGTCAGCACCTGACTGGCCACATTGATGTATTTGCGTCCGGCATCCTGCCCTTCGCGCAGCGACGCCGCCATGTCATTGGTGACGCGCACACTCGACAGCTTGATCAGCATGGGCAGATTGACGCCGGCGATAACCTCGATCCGTCCGGATTCCATCACTGAAATGGCCAGATTGGAAGGAGTACCGCCAAACATATCTGTCAAAATGATGACGCCATTGCCGCTATCGGCACGCGCCACCGCATCGACAATGTCGCGCCTGCGTTGCTCCATATCATCATCGGCACCGATTGAGACGGTTTCCAAATATTCCTGCTGACCGACCACATGCTCAACGGCATGATGAAATTCCTCGGCCAGTCTTCCGTGCGTCACAAGCACGAGTCCGATCATTCTGAAACTGCTCCTGTTGCGCCAGCCCATTGGGTTTAGGCTTTTTTCTGCGCATTGAATGCCCCACTTGGCAGGTGTCGCATTTTGGCAGGACGAATCGCGAAGGCAAGCGGAAAAATGACTTGTGCGTGACTGTCAGTCATTTTATCGCAGGCCGTCGAAGCAACTTGTTGAACTACAACAATTATTTTTTCCATACCGGTAGAAATAGCCGAGCTTCGATGGCGCGGCAGGCACCCTCTATCTCCCATTTTGGCAGAATTAGATGCCCGATTGCGACGCCCTGCAGATGCGTTACTGCATCTTCACCAAACCGAACCGATTGGTTCGGTTCGACCAGATCAACCAGGAGATGGAGAATGGCGCTTTTTTCGAAATCCACCCGATGCAATCCGGAACCGCGCACCTCCAGTCCGCCCTGCAAAGTGCCGGGAGCCGTGCAGAGCAGACGCCCCGACATCTCCCGAACCGCGCATTGGTCATCGCTGACCAAGGCGGCAAATACGCCTCCATAAGACGCGCGATCCATCAGCGCCCACACGACAGAGGATTTTCCCGAACCGGAGGCGCCACGCACGAGGACACCGTACTCACCCACGAGCGCGGCACTGCCATGGATCAATTCGCCTTCTTCGTCCCGCATCAGATCTCGGCCGGGAGAATCGCGGTGAAGCGGGCACCGAGATAGTTGTCGGGATCATTGGGATCGATAATGTTTTCCGCATTCAAGGTGCCGCCATGCGCCTCGATGATCTGGCGGCTGATGGAAAGGCCAAGGCCGGAGTTCTGGCCGAAAGCTTCGCCTGACGGGCGATCCGTGTAGAAGCGCTCGAAAATGCGGTCGATCTGTTCAACGCGAATGCCCGGACCATTGTCTTCAACCAGAATGCGCACCCGGTCGCCCATGTGCTGCAGCGACACGGTGATAATGCCGCGCTCTTCCGGCACGAACGAACGTGCGTTCTCAATCAGATTGGAAACGACCTGACCGAGACGCAGGTCATGGCCGACCACAAAGAAGCCCTTCTTGTTGGCCGGCAGCTTGCCGACGACAAATTCGATCTGCGTATCCTTCTTGTTGCGCCGCACTTCGCGGGCAGCGGTCACAAGATTACCCAGCAGGAACTTGAGATCGACATGTTCGGAATCTTCGCGCGCCAGCTCGGCATCAAGGCGCGACGCATCGGAAATATCCGTGATCAGACGGTCCAGCCGGCGCACATCGTGCTGAATCACATCCATCAGACGCTTGCGCGAATCATCATTCTTGGCCAGCGGCAGAGTCTCCACTGCGCTTCGCAGCGATGTCAGCGGGTTTTTCAGTTCGTGGCTGACATCGGCGGCAAAGCTCTCGATCGATTCGATGCGGGCATAGAGCGCATTGGTCATGTCGCGGATGGAGGTGGACAGATGGCCGATTTCGTCCTGGCGTTCAGAAAAATCCGGAATTTCCTCACGGTTCTTCACGCCGTGGCGCACACGGTCCGCGGCCGCAGCAAGACGGCGCAGCGGATTGGCGATGGTCGATGCCAGAAACAGTGACAGAATGGCCATGACCAGCGCTGCAACCGTAAACACCCGGATAATGGCGTAACGTTCGCCCTGCACGATCTTGTCGATATCGCCGCCCTCCGTAGACAGCAGAAGTACCCCGAGAACAGCGCGGAAACGCTGGATCGGAACCGCAACCGAAACAATCTGCTCGCCCTTCTCGGTCATGCGCACGAAGGTGGCGGGCTGTCCCGTCAGGGCTTTGACTATTTCAGGAAAGGAAGCGCCGTTGCCGCCGGGCTGTTCCTGATAGATCGGCAGATCGCTACGGCGCAGCAGCCGGGTCATCCGGTTGGTCAGCCGCTCGAAAAAGCTTGGTTCATCGCCATCGATCGGCGGCAGCTCGTAGCGCAGCACCTGCCCGCGCGAGTAGAGGTGGCGCGAATCCAGCAGGAGATTCGAATCGCGGTCATAAATGCGTGCGCGGGTGCGCGTCGGCTGGATCAGCTGCCGCAGGACAGGGGCCACGCGCTCGGGATTAATGGGAAAATCCAGATTATCCAGCACATCGGGCGATGGCGTTATGCTTTGTCCAGCCTGCAGTTCCAGCAATTTTTCAGGGTCGACGGTGATGGAATTCGTATCAACCGTCGCTTCCGACGCAATGGCGGCCGCGATGATCTCGCCCTGCGTCATCAGGCTTTCCACACGCGCATCGATCAACCCGTCGCGGAACTGGTTGAGATACATGATGCCGGACAAAAGCACGGCAAGACCGGCAAGGTTGAGAAAGAGAATACGGCGGGTCAGGCTGGAAAACAGGTAATTGCCGAAAAGCCGGTTGAGCGGTTGCAGCAACCGCCTCAAGGCGAGCGAACGCTTCCGGCGCATGACGGCGCTCTTGCGCGTAACATTGCTGCCTTGGAGTCCGGCTACCATTTCTGCCTCAGAGTATCGCAAATTGGGCTGTCTCATCGCACTCAAAACACGCCGAGACAATCTTATTCTACTGCGGATCACGCATGGTTGACATTCCTATGCGTGATCTCCGGCCCATTTATACGCAAACAACGGGAACAATCAGAATCAAGTTTCGCGGAAGCGATACCCGACACCATAGAGTGTTTCGATCATATCGAAGTCATCGTCGACGACCTTGAACTTCTTGCGCAGGCGCTTGATGTGGCTGTCTATGGTCCGGTCATCAACATAGACCTGTTCATCATAGGCCGCATCCATCAGCGCATCGCGGCTCTTGACGACGCCCGGACGCTGCGCCAGGGAATGCAGGATGAGGAATTCCGTGACAGTCAGGGTCACGGGCTCACCCATCCAGGTGCAGGTATGCCGTTCCTGGTCCATGACAAGCTGACCGCGCTCCAGCGACTTGGCCTGGGGACTGCCCGGTTTTGCCGCGCCTTCGCGCGCCGCGACCCTGCGCAGCACCGCCTTGACGCGCTCAACCAGAAGCCGCTGCGAGAACGGCTTCGTGATGAAGTCATCGGCACCCATCTTCAGGCCGAAGAGCTCATCAATCTCGTCATCCTTGGAGGTCAGGAAGATAACGGGCAGATCGGATTTCTGGCGCAGCCGGCGCAGGAGCTCCATACCATCCATCCGCGGCATCTTGATATCGAAAATAGCCAGATTGGGCGGACGGGCCATCAAACCATCGAGTGCAGACGCGCCATCGGTGTAGGTCTCGACGCGGTAACCTTCCGATTCAAGCGCAATCGATACGGACGTCAGAATGTTGCGGTCGTCATCAACGAGCGCAATGGTCTGCATTGCGGGTACTTCCCTCATGCCCTGCTTTTCCTTGTCTAAAAGGTTAAATCCGACCGTGCTTGTGCCGGACAAATTAGGTACAAAATGTGGCACAGATCAAAACTCATGTCACCCATTGTCATTTTCGCATGACGGCTACCGGCGATTGCTCGCGTCATCTGCGGTGATTCAAGACGTTTCCCGCATGCTGAAAAGGATGGTTCCATCGGCAATCCCCGGCGCTGTTCCAGGCTCGTCACTGATGCGGTTTCACCGCATAGGCGACAGGCTACGCTCAACAATCCTTGCTCGAACCTATCTCAGTTTCGCCTCAGGTTCGAATAATTTCCCGTTCAGCTTGCCATGATATCGAGCGCGTGGTCTGCTTCGAACAACTCAAGGATGGATAGTTCATTCTCCGATAGGCCCGCTTGCCAGATGTTACCTGGTACAGAAAGCTGGTTTTGTCTGTTTCCCTGACAAAAGGTTGTAACATGCCACATCATCTTGATAGCCATCACGCGCATTCAAACCTCCTTGAATTCGCCAAGGAAACCGACCGGGCCCAGCGGCGCTATGAAAATTTCCTGCAGCATGAATTGACGCGGTGCGGGATATTCAATCTTGCGCCCGCGCATTTTCAGATCCTTGTGGCGATTACCGCAGCAGGATCGACTGTCAAAAATCTGGCGGCCAATTCCGGCGTGCACGGCTCCAATCTCTCCTATTACCTCAAACATCTGGAGAAGCATGATTATATCCTGCGGGCCAATGTGCGCGACGATCAAAGATACCTGTTTATTAAACAAACCAGGAAAGCAAAGGCGTTGATCGCCAATCTGTCGCGTGATGCCGCGCGCCGCGTGGAGGCTGCCTGGAATGAGTTGGAGGACAAGGACAAGAATGCGCTGCATGACGTTCTGGTCAAAATATCGCTTAGCCTGGCGACCACACTCCCGCCACGCCGCGCATAATCCCTGATCGGACAAACGCCCGTGCCGCCCGGAGTTCAGCCAGGAAAGATGCGAACGACGGGGGCAGCGACAATGGATCCGAGCTTTCGCATCGTCTTCCCGCCGGCGGCAGCAATTGCCACGACAGTGCCATTCGTCGTAAACATTGCGTCCACTTGGCATCGGAGGAGGTGCAACATGGACCGGTTTACTGGCGGTTGCCTGTGCGGCAACGTTCGGCTTGTGGCGTCGGGACGGCCATACCGGGTTGGCCTTTGCCACTGTCTCGACTGCCGCAAACATCATGGCGCGCTTTTTCACGCATCGGCGATATTTCCCCGGGATGCGGTGGTGATCGAGGGCGAAACACGCGACTATGCCGGGCGGTTTTTCTGTCCCCGCTGCGGCTCATCGGTTTTTTCCTGCACCGCGGACGAAATCGAAGTGAACCTCGGCTCCCTGGATGCGCCCGACCAATTGAGACCTACCTACGAACTCTGGACCATCCGTCGCGAGTCCTGGTTGCCGGCGTTTCCACTCACAAAACGATACGATCGTGACCGTGACACAGCGAGCCGCTTTGAGGTGTAGACCGCACGAACGGCGCCAAGCCGAAATCCGCTGCAGCGCGTCCTGTAGATTTTATGCGTTTAAAACGATTTAAAAAAATTTTAAATTCTTTAAATCGATTAAACATTTGATACTGCTCATTTTTTCTGCTTTTGACCAGATGTAACCGCATTCATACTGGAAGATGCATGAGGCGGCACACCTGAATTCGACCCCTGAACCTTCTTAAACAACGGCGGACACATGACTAGAGAGACCGGTATCCATAACGCGGCGATCGCGCTCGGCACCTCAGGCTTGAAGGAGCTTTCGGCGGTCTATTATAATTTCGGGGCCGCTGAGCTCTATGAGGAGACATTGCGGCGCGGCGAAGCACAGCTGACAGCGCAGGGTGCGCTGGTTGCAAGAACAGGCCAGCACACCGGCCGCTCGCCCAAGGACAAATTTGTCGTGCGTGATGCTTCAACGGAAAATCATGTCTGGTGGGACAACAATGCCCCGATGACTCCGGAAGCATTCGCACTGCTTTATGCCGATTTTGCCGAGCATGCCAAAGGCAAGGACGTTTTCGTCCAGGACCTCATCGGCGGTGCAGACGCCGATTACAGCCTGAACACCCGCGTTATCACCGAATTCGCCTGGCATTCGCTGTTCATCCGCAATCTTCTGATCCGGCCGGATCGCGAGGCACTGGCAAGTTTCGTGCCCAAGATGACGATTATCGATCTGCCGTCATTCCGCGCCGACCCCAAGCGGCATGGAACACGCACGGAGACGGTCATTGCTGTCGACCTGACGCGGATGATCGTTCTCATTGGTGGTTCAGCCTATGCCGGTGAAATGAAGAAGTCGGTTTTCACGGCGCTCAACTATCTCCTGCCTGCAAAAGGTGTCATGCCTATGCACTGCTCGGCCAATGAAGGCCCGGATGGCGATACAGCGGTCTTTTTCGGCCTTTCCGGCACCGGCAAAACAACGCTTTCGGCTGATCCGTCGCGGACATTGATCGGCGATGACGAGCACGGCTGGGGCGAGCACGGCGTTTTCAACTTCGAGGGCGGCTGCTACGCCAAGACAATCCGTCTCTCGGCTGAAGCCGAACCGGAAATCTACGCAACGACGCAGCGTTTTGGCACCGTGCTCGAAAATGTCGTGCTTGATGAAAACCGGGTTCCGGATTTCAACGATGGCTCCCTGACTGAAAACACTCGCTGCGCCTATCCGCTGGATTTCATCCCGAATGCATCCAAGACCGGCAAGGCAAGCCATCCGAAGAATATCATCATGCTGACGGCGGATGCTTTCGGCGTCATGCCGCCCATTGCCAAGCTGACACCGGCGCAGGCCATGTACCACTTCCTGTCCGGCTACACCGCAAAGGTCGCCGGTACGGAGCGCGGTGTAACGGAACCGGAAGCCACCTTCTCGACCTGCTTCGGTGCGCCCTTCATGCCCCGCCACCCCTCTGAATACGGCAACCTGCTGCGTCAGCTTATCGCCGAACATGGCGTTGACTGCTGGCTGGTGAACACCGGATGGACCGGCGGCGCCTATGGAACAGGCAAGCGCATGCCCATCAAGGCAACCCGCGCCCTTCTGACCGCAGCGCTCGACGGTTCGCTCAAAGGCGCCGAGTTCCGCACCGATCCGAACTTTGGTTTTGCCGTGCCGGTGGCTGTTCCCGGCGTGGACGAAGCCATCCTTGATCCGCGCTCGACCTGGGCTGACAAGCAGGCCTATGACCTGCAGGCCAAGAAACTGGTTGATATGTTCGTCGTCAATTTCGGCAAGTTCGAAAGCCACGTCGATAGCGATATCCGCGCTGCGGCGCCGCATACGCCGGTTGCTGCCGAATAATCCACTGCCCTTGGCAAATAGAGGCCCTGCCGATCGCCGGCGGGGCCTTTTGCTTTTTCAGGCCGGTAAGAACCTTTCCGCCCGGAAAAGATTAGGGTACCAATCCCCCATGGACGAGAACCGCAGCCAAATCAAAATCACCAACCGGATCTTCATTGATGAAGATGATCTGGAGGAGAGTTTTATCCGTTCGGCGGGTCCCGGCGGCCAGAATGTCAACAAGGTCTCAACCGCCGTGCAACTGCGTTTTTTTGCGGCACGGGCGGGATTGCCGGACGATGTATTGGCACGGCTGCTGAAACTGGCCGGGCAGAGGGGCACCAAGGACGGCGACGTGCTTATCGAGGCAAGCCGCTTTCGCACGCAGGAGCGCAACCGGGAAGACGCGCGCGAACGCATGGTTGCCTTGATCGCCAAAGCGGCCGAACCGCCGCCACCGCCACGCAAGAAAACCAGGCCGACAAAGGGATCCATCGAGCGCCGCCTGAAAGTAAAAGCCGGTCGATCCGACGTCAAAAAGATGCGTGGACGGGTCAAAGGAGATTAGTGGAGGGAACAGAACGTGAGCGGCGGTCGTTATTCTTTGCTTTTCAAGCGCGATGGGGAATGTAACAACGCTATTCGTCGGTTTGAACAATCAACAAGGAGAGCCAGACATGGGACTATTCGATTTTGTTAAATCAGTCGGCAAGAAAGTCGGCATCGGCAATGACGAGCCGCAGGCGGGCGATCTGAAGAAAGAGCTCGATTCGCACAATCTCGGAACGGACAAAGTTGACGTCGTCGTCGAAGGTGACAAGGCTATCCTCAAGGGCAGCGTTACCAACCAGGAAATTCTGGAGAAGGCCATCATTGCCGTTGGCAATTCGCTGGGGGTTTCCAAAGTCGACACGGGTGCGTTGACTGTTGACAACACAACCACCGGTTCTGTGGCCAAGGATCCCGTCTTCTACACCGTCAAGAGCGGCGACAATTTGTGGAAGATCGCGGAAGCGGTCTATGGCAAGGGCAAGGGCGTGAAGAACACCGCGATCTTCGAAGCCAACAAACCCATGCTGACCAGCCCGGACAAGATTTATCCCGGCCAGGTTCTGCGTATTCCGTCCATCGACTGATCGCGCCAATGTCAGGCAAAGACCCGGCTCGTCCGTAAGTCCGGGTCTTTGCTTCCCTCCCGTCAGGTTATGTCATGCTCCAGCTTGCGCCCGGCATTCGCTATTTCCCGGACTATCTCAGCCTGGCCGAACAGGTGGCCCTTGTGGACGAAATCAGATCCATCGTTGCCGAGGCCCCGCTTTATATTCCCGCCATGCCCAAAACCGGCAAGGAAATGAGCGTGCGGATGACCAATTGCGGTGCGCTCGGCTGGGTGACGGACAAGGAGCGGGGTTACCGCTACCAGGCCGTTCATCCCGTTACGCAAAAGCCTTGGCCCGCCATTCCGTCGCGCCTTCTAACCCTCTGGGAAAACGTCGGAAACTATCCGCTGGCCCCGGAAGCCTGCCTCGTCAATTTTTACGCCGAAGCGGCAAAGATGGGGTTGCATCAGGATCGCGACGAGCAGAATTTTTCCGCCCCCGTTGTCTCCATATCCCTCGGGGACAGTTGCCTCTTCCGCTTCGGTGGCGTGCAGCGCAGCGACAAGACCCAATCCATCCGCTTGAAAAGCGGCGATGTCATCGTCCTGGGAGACGAAGGCCGGCTGGCCTTCCACGGCGTTGACCGGATCTATCCCGGCACGTCGACGCTGCTGAAAGCTCCGGGCCGGATTAACCTGACATTGAGGCGAGTCACAGCTTCCTGAGGGCCACTTCCTCGATGAGATGATTGCCCCCCTTGCGCAAGATCAGGTCGGCGCGCGGGCGGGTCGGCAGGATGTTTTCCTTCAGGTTCTTCAAATTGATGCTGGTCCAGAGATTTTCGGCAATCGCCAGGGCCGAATCATCCGAAATCGTGGAATAGCGATGGAAGAAGGAGCTGGGATCCTTGAACGCGGTTTCACGCAACCGCATGAAACGGTTGATGTACCACTTGTGGATCTGGTTTTCGTCCGCATCAATATAGATCGAGAAGTCGAAGAAGTCCGAAACGAATGGCACCATTTTGCCGTCTTCCGGCAGGTCGCGGACCTGCAGCACGTTGATACCTTCGAAAATCAGGATGTCGGGTGCGTCAACGGTCTGATACTTGCCCTGCAGCACATCATAGGTCAGATGCGAATAGAGCGGCGCATTGACATTGCGCTGACCGGCCTTGATCTGTGAGAGGAAGCGCAAAAGCATGCCGACATCATAGCTCTCGGGAAAACCCTTGCGCTCCATCAGGCCCTTTGAGCGCAAAACCTCGTTCGGGTAGAGAAACCCGTCCGTTGTCACCAGATCCACCTTGGGGCTTGAGGGCCAGCGTGCCAGAAGTTCCTTCAGAATGCGGGCCGTCGTTGATTTTCCCACGGCCACCGAGCCGGCAATGCCGATGATGAACGGCGTCTTGAAGGCGTCACCCGTGTTGAGGAACTGCCGTCGCTGATAGAACAGCAGCTGGCTTGCCTCCACATGGGCCGACAAAAGCCGCGACAACGAGAGGTAAATCCGGTTTACCTCATCAAGATCGATGGGGTCGCCGAGCGAGCGCAGGCGCTTGACCTCGTCATAGGTCAGCGTCATCGGCGTGTCGGCACGAAACTCCGCCCAGCGCTCCGCGCTAAAAAACCGGTAGGGTGAAAATTCGCTGGGTGCCAACTGATCCATGACGTCCCCATCCCTTTGCCGTTCAAACGCCTGTGATTTAAACATGGATGTGCTCAACCATGTCCACGGGCGGCTTTTTCTTCAAGTCCGGTCTGTGCCGTGCGCCGTTCAAGCTCCGCCAGGACGTCATCGAGCCTGACGCCCGAAAGTCCAAGAACTACAAGAAGATGATAGAGCAAATCGGCGCTTTCCGAAACAACGCCTTGCGCGTCGCCGGAGACGGCGGCGATAACGGTTTCAACCGCCTCTTCGCCAAGCTTCTGGCTCGCTTTTCCAATGCCCTTGGCATAGAGGCTGGCGGTATAGGACTTGGTATCCGATGACGCCGCGCGTTGCGCAACGATCCGTTCCAGATCCGCAAGGGTGAAGCTTGTCATCACGCAACTCCGGTGAATGGGCGAATGGGGTCGAGGCGCATCGGGATGCCGGCTGCGGCCATATGGGCTTTTGCCTCGCCAATCGTGTAGGTGCCAAAATGAAAGATGGATGCGGCGAGCACGGCGGTGGCATGGCCTTCGAGAATGCCTTCGACCATGTGGTCGAGATTGCCGACACCTCCCGACGCGATCACGGGCACACGCAC
Organism: Phyllobacterium sp. 22229; assembly: GCF_052056495.1. NCBI lineage: Bacteria > Pseudomonadati > Pseudomonadota > Alphaproteobacteria > Hyphomicrobiales > Phyllobacteriaceae > Phyllobacterium > Phyllobacterium sp. 22229. The sequence goes on along the minus strand of NZ_JBQEPA010000006.1, from coordinate 89,098 downwards.
CGCATCGGCGACGGCCCGGGTGACCGGAATATCATAGCCGATCTTGGAACCATCGCGATCCATGGATGTCAGAAGGATTTCGCCGGCACCGAGATCAACCACCTTGCGGGCAAACTCAATCGCGTCGATGCCGGTTGCCTGCCGGCCGCCATGGGTGAAAATCTCCCAGCGATCGGCTTCACCCGGCTTCGATACTTTCTTGGCATCGATTGCCACGACGATGCACTGGTTGCCGAACTTGTCGGCAGCCTTGGCGATGAATTCGGGGTTCTTCACCGCTGCGGTATTGATCGAGACCTTGTCCGCCCCGGCCAGCAGCAGCTTGCGGATGTCGGCAACCGTGCGCACGCCGCCGCCAACGGTCAGCGGCATGAAGCACTGTTCGGCCGTGCGCGCGACAACGTCAAAGATGGTTTCGCGATTGTCGGACGAGGCCGTGATGTCGAGGAAACAAAGCTCATCGGCACCGGCCGCGTCATAGGCCTTGGCCGCTTCGACGGGATCGCCGGCATCAATGAGATCGACAAAGTTCACGCCCTTGACGACACGTCCGTCCTTCACGTCGAGACAGGGGATAACACGGGCTTTAAGTGTCATGCGGCGCGCTCCCTGGCTTCCCGCAACACCGCCAAGGCCTCACGCGGATCGATGCGCCCGTCATAAAGCGCCCGGCCGGAAATGGCTCCCTCCAGCTTGCGGGCATCCGGCATGGTCATGCGGAGGATATCGGCGATGGAGGCAAGACCGCCTGACGCAATCACTGGTATCGACACCGCTTCGGCCAGTTGTAATGTCGATTCCCAGTTAATTCCGGCCAGAACACCATCGCGGTCGATATCGGTGTAGATGATCGCCGCGACCCCTGCCCCTTCGAATTTCCGGGCGAGTTCAACAACGCCCAGGGTCGAGGCTTCGGCCCACCCTTCAACAGCCACCTTGCCGCCTTTGGCATCGATGCCAACGGCGACCTTGCCGGGAAAGGTCCTGCATGCCTCGACAACAAGCGCCGGGTCGCGCACGGCGACCGTGCCGAGAATGACGCGGGAAAGACCCTTGGCCAGCCAGTTTTCGATGTGGTCCAGGGTCCGGATGCCGCCGCCAAGCTGAACGGGATTTTTCGTTGCTCTGAGAATAGATTCAACCGCTGCGCCATTGACGGACTGACCGGCGAAAGCGCCGTTCAGATCGACCACGTGCAGCCATTCAAATCCCTGATCTTCAAAAGATTTCGCCTGCGCGGCCGGATCTTCGTTGTAAACTGTCGCCTGCTCCATATCACCGAGCTTCAGCCGCACGCACTGGCCATCTTTCAGATCAATCGCGGGAAACAAAATCATGGCTGCCACCTCAGAAAATTGGCGATGAGAGCAAGCCCCAGAGCCTGGCTCTTTTCCGGATGAAACTGCGTGCCCGCCATATTGTCATTGGCAACGGCGGCCGTTACCGGCCCGCCGTAATCGGTCACTGCCAGCACATCATTCTCGGTTTCAGCATCGAGAAAATAGGAATGCACGAAATAGGCATGCAGCCCATCCGGGCCGGTCCTGATGCCGTCGAACAGCGGGTGCGGCCGGGTGAGGCGAAGGGTGTTCCAGCCGATCTGCGGAATTTTCAGCGTGGGATCGGACGGAACCATTTCGCGAACATCGCCCTTGATCCAGTCAAAACCGGCGGAGATGGTCTTTTCCAGCCCGCGCGACGACATGAGCTGCATGCCGACGCAGATTCCGAGAAACGGGCGCGCTTTTTCCACCGCGACCTCATGGATTGCTTCAGGCATGCCCGGCACCGCATGCAGCCCGCGGCGGCAATCCGCATAGGCGCCGACCCCCGGCAAAACAATGCGATCGGCTGTACGCACCCGTTCGGCGTCGGCGGTCAAATCGATGGTGGCGGCAATGCCGCTTTCCCGCGCCGCCCGTTCAAACGCTTTCGTGGCGGAGCGCAGATTGCCTGACCCGTAATCTATGATGGCAACACGCATGATCAACGCTCTCCCCGGTAGCCGACAAGACCGAGCATGCCGCCGACAGCCGGCTTTTTCGGCGCGGGGACAGCTGAAGGCATAACCAGATCAATTGCCGGCGGAACCGGATCAGGATCTGCCGCAAAGGCATCACCATGGAAATAGATCGTCTCGGCATCGGCAGCCGAGCGCGCATCAATGATGGCAGCCTGATCAAAACCGCGCCGTTCAAGGGCGTTAATGCGCCAATTGTTGGCTTCGAATGCCACCAGCAGGGCAAGCAGCGCTGCGACGATTTCCGCCAGACTGGCGTGCCCCGTATAGGAACCGACAATGGAGATGGCTGCAACAGCGGCAAAAACCAGGGCCGCCTCGAACCACAGGCGATTGAACAACAGCCAGGGAACCGGCAGGAAAAACGCGATGAGTGCAAAGCCATCCCGGATGAAGACGGTCCTGTCATCTTGCCGCTGGTTGTCTTGCAACGGCGGTATCAAAACAATGTAACTGGCCATATCCCAGCCCTTCTTCTCAGCCGTTCAGCGAACCCTTGGTTGAAGGGATAACGCCCTTCTGGCGCGGGTCTGCCTCGATAGCCGTGCGCAGAGCGCGCGCGACCGCCTTGAAACAGGTTTCAGCGATATGGTGGTTGTTGGCACCACAGAGATTGGACACGTGCAAGGTGATGCCCGCGTTCTGCGCCAGCGCCTGGAAAAATTCGCGCACCAGCTCCGTATCGAATGCGCCGATCTTCGGAGCGGAAAACTGCACTTGCCAGATCAGGAAAGGGCGGCCGGAGACGTCCAATGCCGCGCGCGTCAATGTTTCGTCCATGGCAAGGTCGAGGGAAGCATAGCGGTTGATACCGCGCCGGTCGCCAAGCGCCTTGGCAATCGCCTGGCCGATGGCAATGCCGGTATCTTCGACCGTGTGGTGATCATCGATATGCAGATCGCCCTTGGCCTTGATGTCCATATCAATCAGCGAATGGCGGGACAGCTGTTCCAGCATATGGTCGAAAAAACCCACGCCGGTGGAAATGTCAAACGCACCCGTTCCATCCAGATTAACCGAAACGGCAATGCTGGTTTCCTTGGTGGTCCGCTCTACTTTCGCAGTCCGTGTGCTGGCACTGGTCATCCCTGTTTCCCGTCGTCTGGGTTTCGCAAAAACGGCACTAGTGGTCCGATTCTGACATTTGCACCCCTTTGATACAAGCCATTCAGGCAAATGTCAGAATCAAAGGACCACTAGCAAGCATATGATTCTAGTGGAACTTTGAATTTGACATTCGCATGTTGCGCGCGATGTCAAATGGGATGCGAATGTCAAATCCGTTCCACTAGTGCTGGCCTTCTAGATCAGGAATGACAAATCTCCAAATGCTTTGATGGCGCAGGTTCAACTCCAGATTTGCAATTCCAGAGCGGCATCATACATAAGTTGCACAGAAGGGGTTCGATCTGCTGCCATTTGGGGCATAGTCGGACCTGCTTGAAGGAGAATCGAATGCAAGAACACAACCCCTCCACCATGTATGGAACCACGATCGTCACGGTCCGCAAGGGTGGCAAAGTGGTCATCGCCGGTGACGGCCAGGTCAGCCTCGGCAACACGGTGATGAAAGGCAATGCGCGCAAAGTGCGCCGCATCGGCAAAGGCAATGTCATTGCCGGATTTGCCGGCGCAACTGCCGATGCCTTCACCCTGCTTGAACGGCTTGAAAGCAAGCTGGAACAATATCCCGACCAGCTGATGCGCGCCTGTGTCGAGCTTGCCAAGGACTGGCGTACCGACCGTTATCTGCGCCGCCTCGAAGCGATGATGCTGGTGGCCGACAAATCCATCACGCTTGCGCTGACCGGCAATGGCGACGTGCTTGAACCCGAACACGGTATCATGGCCATCGGCTCCGGCGGCAATTATGCCCTGGCGGCTGCCCGTGCGCTTGTTGACACCGACAAGACCGCCGAGGAGATTGCCCGCAAGGCCATGGAAATCGCCGCTGATATCTGCATCTTCACGAATACGAGTGTAACGCTCGAGACGATCGATGCCGAGTGAGCCATCCTACCGCTTCAGGCCATTGGAGCCGGACGATCTGGATCTGATTTCAGGTTGGCTGGCTGAGCCACACGTGGCGCAATGGTGGGGCGATGATCCCAAGGAAGAGTTCAACGCCATTGCGGCGCATATGGACAGCATATCCGTCGAGCCGTTCATCATCATGCTGGATGAACGGCCCGTCGGCTACCTGCAGACCTATGATCCGCATTTGGAGGATGATCATCCCTATCAGGATCAGCCAACAGGCACGCTGGGCCTTGATCAGTTCATCGGGGAACCGGATCTGCTCAATGCAGGACATGGGTCGCGGCTGATCGACGAGTTTGTTTCCCTGCTCTTCGAAGAAGGCGTGCCCCGCGTGATCCTCGATCCGGACCCGGCCAATGCGCGCGCGATCAAAGCCTATACCAAGGCGGGTTTTATCCCTTTCGATACCCGCACATCCATTTACGGCCCTGCCCTGATGATGGCACGGGACAATCCAGATGAAATGAGACCATGATGACAACCTTTTCTCCCCGCGAAATCGTTTCTGAACTCGACCGGTTCATTATCGGCCAGAAGGACGCAAAACGTGCCGTCGCCATCGCCCTGCGCAACCGCTGGCGCCGCCAGCAGCTCGAAGGCCAGATGCGCGAAGAAGTCATGCCCAAGAACATCCTGATGATCGGACCCACCGGCGTCGGCAAGACGGAAATCTCCCGCCGTCTGGCCCGTCTGGCCGGTGCACCGTTCATCAAGGTGGAAGCCACCAAATTCACCGAGGTCGGTTATGTCGGCCGCGACGTTGAACAGATCATCCGCGATCTGGTTGAAGTCGCCATTGGTCTCGTTCGCGAAAAGAAGCGCGAAGAGGTCAAGGCCAAAGCCCACATCAATGCGGAAGAGCGTGTTCTCGATGCCCTCGTCGGCAAGACCGCCAGCCCGGCAACCCGGGATTCATTCCGCAAGAAACTGCGCGACGGCCTGATCGACGACAAGGAAATCGAAGTCGAAGTGGCCGATACCGGTTCGGGCATGCCCAATTTCGAGCTGCCGGGCATGCCGGGCGCCAATATCGGCGTGCTCAATTTGAGCGACATGCTTGGCAAGGCCATGGGCGGCCGCACCAAGACCATCAAGACAACGGTCAAGGAATCCTATGGCGTTCTGATCAATGACGAGTCCGACAAGCTGCTCGATCAGGACCAGATCACGCAGGAAGCGCTGCGCTCGGCTGAAAATGACGGCATCGTCTTTCTCGACGAGATCGACAAGATCGCCGCCCGAGACGGCGGCATGGGTGCGGGCGTGTCACGCGAAGGCGTGCAGCGCGATCTGCTGCCGCTTGTCGAAGGCACCACTGTTGCAACAAAATACGGCCCGATCAAAACCGACCATATCCTGTTCATCGCATCCGGTGCCTTCCACGTGTCCAAGCCATCGGACCTTCTGCCGGAATTGCAGGGCCGCCTGCCGATCCGCGTGGAACTGAGCGCCCTGACACGCGATGACATGCGCCGGATCCTCACCGAGCCGGAAGCCAGTCTGCTCAAGCAGTACATCGCTCTTCTGGCAACGGAAGAGGTGAAGCTTGACATCACCGATGATGCGATCGATGCGCTGGCCGATATCGCCGTTGATCTCAATTCAACGGTCGAGAACATCGGCGCACGCCGCCTGCAGACGGTCATGGAGCGTGTACTCGACGATATCTCGTTCAACGCCCCTGATAAGGCTGGCGCCGAGTATACCATCGATGCCAAGTATGTGCGTGAAACGGTCGGCGATCTCGCCAAGAACAGCGACCTGTCGAGGTTCATCCTCTAGCCGTGTGACAGATAAGCATCGCTCCGCGCTTATTTACCGATGCCCCCTCGACTTCTGAGGGGGCATTTTTTATTTTCGCGCACCTCCGGCTGGAACCTGTTAAGGGAGGTTGTGCTTAAGCATCTCCCCGGGCGGGCCACCGTTCATCTGATTTGATCGAAATTCTGGGCTGACAATGAAACGACATCTGATCCTCTTCGCGACCACCTGCCTTCTTTCACTGTCCACCGCCCTCCAGCCCGCCTCGGCGGTGACCGTCGTGCCGGAAGGCAACCGCAATGCGACCCAGCCCAATATTCCCGCCGCCTCGATCAAGCGGACAGGCGAGCTGAATACAACGCACGAAGCGAAGTATCAGAAAATATACAACCTGCTGAAATCGGACCCGAAGCTGCGCTCGAAGATATCGAGTGTTGCGAGGACCTACGGCATCGATCCGGTTCATATCGTTGGCGCGCTCGTTGGCGAACATACCTATAATGTCGATGCGTATGATCGTCTGCAGACCTACTATGTAAAGGCTATTTCCTATGTAAAGCAAGGACTTAGCTTTGACTATCAGGGCGAAAGCATCGGTGATTTCATCAAGCGCCCACAATTTTCATCCTGCGCCCAGTACAAGGACAGCCTGCGTCTGTGGACGTGCCGCGAAGGTGTCTGGGAAGCGGATTTCCGCGGCAAGACGGTGGGCGGCAAACGCTTTCCCGACAACCGGTTCGCTGCGGTATTCTTCCAGCCCTTCTACGCCGGCCAGACCTTTGGGCTTGGCCAGCTCAGTCCTCTGACCGCGCTACAGATGACGGACATGGTCAATCGCTATTCGGGTTTGCCGAAACTGGATGCCGACCATGCCACAGAAGTCTACAAGACAATCATGGACCCTGACTTCACACTTCCCTACATGGCAGCGACCATCAAGGAATCCATCGATGTCTACCGCCGCGTGGCGGATTTCGATATTTCAAAGAATCCGGGAATCACCGCGACGCTCTACAATACGGGCGGCGCCGATGCGCGCGCTCGGGCTCTGGCCAATACGAATGCAGGCCGTGCTGCGGCCGGACAGCCGCCGCAACTTCCCGAAGAAAACTACTATGGCTGGCTGGTCAACAACAAGCTCGAGCAGTTGAAAGCCCTGTTTTAGAGCCTTTCCTGCTTAAATAGAATCGTTCTGCCGGAGGGAATTTGGTTCAAGATCGAGGGATTTGGCGAGACCGATGCCTTTCCATCGGGCGAAGCCGAAGCCCGATGGCATTGGGCCAAATTCACCCGGCCCTCCGGTCGAACCGCATTTCTGCCGAAATGCGGATAATTCGACCGGCAAGTATGAAAGCTTGTTGGTTTGCGCAGCAAACCAACGGCTGGGTTTCCGGCTGGCGGCCACCCACTTTGTCAGGCAGCGTCGTCCGATGGATGAACATCGGCCTTGCTACCTTCCGCGTGGATTGTCTCGCCATTCGGGAAACAGAACTGGTTCTATTTAAACAGGAAAGGCTCTAGGGCTCAACGCCGCCGCTTGCCGGCGGATCGCTTTATCTCGCCGATCAGGGATTGAACAACCTCCGCTTTGAGGTCGCGAATATGCGCCGCAATCAAATTGGCCAATTCCGTCGATGCTGGTGACAGACCGGCTGTGTCAATCGTGATGCGCGGATGCGAGATCATGGCCAGCCGCTGCAATTCCTCGGCCTCGTCCCAGATGATGTTGAAATACTGGATGATGCGCTGCAGTTTGTCCCATGTCGGCTGCCCGCGCCTTCCGTGTTCCAGCGCCGAGAGATAGGCGGCCGAAACCCCGATCGCCTTCGCCATCTCCTTCTGGGAGATGCCGCGCTCGTCCCTGAGCTGGCGCAGCTTTTCACCAAATGGCGTCATGGCACCTCCGGCAGCCGGCGCATGCGAACATAGATGGCACCCGTGCCGCCATGGTTGCGGGCCGCGTCTTCATAACCGTTGACCAGAATCCGGAACGGCGGCGTCGTGAACCAGAGTGGAACAGCCTGACGCAGAACCCCGTCGCTTCCCAACGACGATCCCTTGCCGGTGATGACAAGCACGTGGCGCAGCTCGCGCTGATGCGCGCGGCGAAGGAAACCGAGAAGCAGGCCATAGGCCTCGCTTTGCGTCAGCCCGTGCAAATCGATCCGGCCTTCAATGACCACCCGTCCGCGCGATATTTTCTTGTGGGTCGGACGGTCGATCGGATGCAGGCGATGGGCAGGGATCGCCGGTTTTGCCGGCGCGGGCACCGGCATTGCCTTCGACTTGATCTTCCCCGGTGCCGATGGCGTGACTGCCGGCTGATCCTGAACCGTATCGAGCAGAAATTCCATCTTGTCCTTCCCCTTCAGGGGCCGGGTGGATTTTGCGACTTTCTCCCAGAGAATCCGGTCTTCAATGTTGGTGAACTCATCTCTGGACCGCTTCATGCCTGGCCCGCCAACAACGAACGGGGCACAAGCGCATAAAAAACAGCGTCATGACGAATACCACCCGCAATGTCGCCGGCTGCATCGCCGGATCCGGCAAAAAGGTCGCCGCGCGCCGGTCCTACAATGGCGGACCCGGTATCCTGCGCAATCATCAGCCGCGCAAACCCGTCTCCGCCGAAAGCCTTCAAGGCGGGTGCCGAGATATAGAAGGGTGTACCGAACGTGTGCAGCAGCCGGTCGACGGCAAGGGAACGCCCGCCCGTCAGCGGCACCTTGGCAGCCGCTATCGGCCCCAGCGTGACATCATCGACCGCCGCTTCACGAAAGAAGATATAGGATCGGTTGTTCCACAACAGGGTTTGAACCTGATCAGGATTGTCGGCAAGCCACGCACGGATGGCCTGCATCGACATTTTATCCGGCGGGATTTCACCGCGATCCAGGAGAATTTTTCCGATGCCGGTAAAACGGTGACCCGTCTTTGCCGCATAGGTGATGCGGCGCAGGCGACCGTCGGTCATCTTCAGCCTGGCCGCGCCCTGGACGTGAATGAAGAAAGCATCGACCGGGTTTTCAACAAAGGCTATTTCCAGGTTTTGCCGGTCGAGTGCGCCGCTCTCAATGGCAGCGCGATCAAAATACTCGGCAAGTCCTGCCGGGGTTTGCCGAGCAAAGGCGAAATAGGGATCAAGCCCCGAGGGCCGGTTGCCATCGTCCACATCAACGAGATCATCTGGACGGCGAAGAAAAGGAACGGTGTAGCGTTCGGTTCGAACCGGAGAGGCAATCACCTCCGGTTCATAAAACCCTGTGACAAAACCGTGCCCCGTGTCGGGATTTTCAATGCGGGCCGGGCAGAACCATTTTTCGAAAAACCGTCGTGCCTGGTCGTCATTTTCGACCAATGTTTCACGTGAATCAGCGAAAATGGGCGCCAAGGCTGCAAAGGAGATGCCCAGTGATCCGCTTTTATAGGACTTTTCCAGAACCCTGACGGCAGAACGTGCAAAGGCTTGAAATGCTTCAAGCAGACTGTCGTTCTCCCAACCGGGGCAATCGGTGAATGCCACCGGTTTGAAGAGAGGGGAAAGCATGGTCTGGCGCTCGCGACGGGAGAATCAATCTTCGGCTTCGGTCGCCACGAGTTTCCAGTTCGGATCCTTCGAGCGGGTATCCCGCGCATAGGTCCAGACATCCTTGACTTCAGCCACCGCTTCCTTGTCGCCGTCGATCACGTTGCCGTCCTTGTCAAGGGTCGCAGAAATAAGCTCACTGACAACCCGCACCGTCACGTGCGCTTCCGTGCCCTTCATTTCAGCGCCGGTGATCTCGGCCTTGTTGATGCCGACAAACGAGGACTGCACTTTTTCACCGCGCGATTCGCGGTCGGCGATCGCCGAAACGAAACCATCGAACACTTCGCGGGACAGGAGCGACTTGAGCGTCTTGCGATCACCGTCGGCGAAGGACATGACAATCATCTCATAGGCCATCTTCGAGCCTTCGAGAAACTTCGCCGGATCGAATGCCGGATCGGCGTTCTGGATGGCACGAAGGCCTTCGTTCAGCGGCGTGCCGGGTGTTGCCAGTGCGTCCACCTTTTCAAATTGGTTTTCCTTTGGCTCGCCGCGCCGCGGAAGCGACACGACATTGTCGCCAGGTTTGGCCTTGTCTTCGACCTCGGCCGTACGCGATGATGCGTATGGATTGAATGGCGGACGCTCGTTGCCGGTGCGGCGACCAAGCACCTTGCGCAGCTGCAGAAAGATCACCACTGCTGCCACGAAGAAGAAAATCGTTCCGAAGTCCAGATATTCCATGTCGCCTGCCATTCATCCCTAAATTCAGTCGGCCGTTGATTGTACGGCCATCGCGCTTTTGTCCAATTACCAAAACATATAGATTGCTGAAGGCAATCATACAAATGCTCATGTTCATCCCTATATAGGCATGAAATTGACGCCGGGTATGGATTATAACCGGATATGTCCTTCGAAAGGTAAATTAGTTGCGATCCTCTCTTGTGCCCCTGTTTCTGCTTGCGCTGCCGTTTCTTGAAATTGCCGGCTTCATTGTGGTCGGCAGCAAGATTGGCGTCATGGCGACCCTTGGCCTGATCATCCTGTCGATGTTTCTCGGCGTTTTCCTGCTGCGCCTGCAGGGATTTGGCATCCTGCAGAAAATCCGCTCGGAAACCGCAGCCGGCCGGACGCCGAGCCGCGAACTCGTGCACGGCGTGATGCTGTTCTTCGCCGCGTTCCTGTTGATCGTCCCCGGCTTCATCACGGATGTTATCGGCCTGCTCTTGTTCATACCCGCCATTCGCGACATTGGCTGGCGTTTTGTCCGCAGCCGCGTGGTCGTGGTCAATCCTGCAGCAACGGGCCGGGGCCGGCCGGAGCGCGCCGCTGACCGCATCATTGAACTCGACCCGGAGGATTACACCAGAAAATCCGACCCCAACTCGCCGTGGAGCCCGAAAGAATAGTCTGCCTGCATCAGGATAAGGCCTCCCGGCTTGCCTCGCTGGGACTCTCATGCTAGCCAGCCATCATTCATTCGATAACCGCCGAAGCGGACGCAACGAGAGAAGGTTTCCAGACAATGGCTCAAAAGCCTGATGAAAAAGCCGAAAACGGCAATGAAGCGACCAATGGCAATGGGAGCGTCCAGCAGCAGACACTGAACATTCTTGCTCAGTACGTGAAGGATCTGTCCTTCGAAAGCCCCGGCGCGCCTCTGTCGCTGCGTCCGCGCGACAAGGCTCCCGGCATCAGCATCAATGTGAATGTCAATGCCAATCCGATTGCCGAGAACGATTTCGACGTCGTTCTGACCCTCACGGCCCGTGCCGGCGAAGGCAAGGAAGTGCTGTTCAATGCCGAACTCGTCTATGGCGGCGTTTTCCGTCTGGAAGGTTTCCCACAGGAACATCTCCTGCCGCTGCTTTTCATCGAGTGCCCGCGCCTGCTCTTCCCGTTCGCGCGCCAGATCATTGCCGAAGCAACCCGCAATGGCGGCTTCCCGCCGCTGATGATCGACCCGATCGATTTTGCTCAGATGTTCCAGCAGCGCATGGCCGAAGAACAAGCCAAGTCGATGGTCAGCTAAGCCAAGGCTTCGACGAGATAGCAAAAACCCGGGTTCGACCCGGGTTTTTTATTGCCGCGATTTTCATTCTGCGGCGGCTATCCGTTCATTCCAGATCGCTTTCTCACCAATCTTCTCGACCAGCTTGTCATGTGCCTGCTTTTCCGAATCAGTGAGGCGGGACGGCAGCGGCACCGCGCGGCGGGCAATGACGACGACCGTTTCCGTATTGGCGGATTGCTTGTTGTCCGACTGTTCGGCCACCGTCAGGCCAAGCGCTGCCTGCTTTCCGCCGATCAATTCGATGTAAACTTCCGCCAGCAACTGCGAATCGAGCAGCGCGCCGTGCATCGTGCGGTGGCTGTTGTCGATGCCGTAACGGCGGCACAGGGCATCCAGGGAGTTTGGTCCCATCGGATGTTTGCGGCGGGCAAGCGCCAGCGTATCGATAACCCGGTCATTGCTGATGGGAGGATGCCCGAGCCTGTTCAGCTCGGCATTGATAAACCCCATATCGAACGTGGCGTTGTGGGCAATCAGCTTTGCCCCGTCGATGAATTCGAGAAAGCGGTCGACGATGCCGGCAAAGACCGGCTCATCCTTCAGACGATCATTGCTGATGCCGTGCACGGCAAGCGCGTCCGGATGAACCTGCTTGCCAGCCGGATTGATGAAAACATGAAATGTGTTGCCGGTCGGGAAACGATTGACCAGTTCCACACCACCGATTTCGATGATGCGATCGTCCAGCCGGTCCAGGCCTGTTGTTTCCGTATCGAATATGATCTCGCGCATGGAATCATCCTTTGACCCAAATTTCACGAATCGGCCAGCCCGCGCAAGGCCGCAGCGGCGGTTTCCCCGCTTTCCGCCAGTCAGGAATCCGTGAGAATCCGGATTATCGCGTTGATCTCGGTCCGCGTCGCGTCAAAGGTCTGGTCTGTGTTGACGACAAAATCGGCACGCGCGCGTTTCTCCGCGTCGGGTGTCTGGCGCCGGAGGATCGCCTCCAGTTTTTCAGGAGTCATGTCGGCCCTGGCCAGTACCCGCTTTTTCTGAACTTCCGCCGGTGCGCTGACAACAAGAATCTTGTCCACCCGCTTGTCTCCGCCGGTCTCGAACAACAGCGGAATATCGATAACGGCAAGCTTGGCACCTTGGGATTCGGCGCCATCACGGAAGGCGTTCTCCTCGGAACGAACCAGGGGGTGGATAATCGCTTCAAGCTTTCGAAGCGCCTCAGGATTGCCAATGACAGCGGCCGAGAGCCTGGCGCGATCCACCACGCCATCATCTGTCGTTCCAGGAAAAGCTGCTTCGATCAAAGGCGCTGCCGCTCCGGAATATAGCCGGTGAACCGTTTCATCGGCGGAATAGACGGGAATACCCGCATCCATAAACATCTGCGCCGCGGTTGATTTACCCATGCCGATCGATCCGGTGAGACCCAGCACGATCATTTTGCTTTCTCCGCCGCCATATCGGCCAGAACCAGATTTCGCAACTCTGCCGTTACATCAGGCCGTTTACCGAACCAGTGTTCGAAGCCTGGCACGGCCTGATGCAGCAGCATGCCCAGCCCATCAGCCGTTTGAAGACCGCGGGAGCGCGCCGCGCGCAAAAGCGGCGTTTCCAGCGGTACATAGACAATATCGGTCACCAGCGCATCCGAATCAGCCCCGGTCAGGTCGATCACAAGCTCATCCTTGCCTGACATGCCAAGCGATGTGGTGTTCACAATCAGCGACGCGCCCTTCAGCAGTTCCGGCAGGGCGTCCCATCCATGCGCTCCACCAGCGATGCCGAACCGGTCTGCCAGTTCCTGCGCCCGCGCAATGGTTCGATTGACGATCCTGATATCGGTGAAGCCGCGCTGTTTCAGCGCAAACACCACCGCCCGGCTTGCCCCGCCGGCACCCAGCACCAAAGCGCTCCTGCGCTCACTCCAGCCGGGGCTCAGCGCATCCAGATTTGCCAGGAACCCGTAAGCATCCGTATTGCCGCCATGCAGAATGCCATTCTCGAACCAGAGCGTGTTGACCGCACCGATTTCGTCGGCAGCCGAATCCCGCTGCCCGCACAGGGAAAAGGCCATCTCCTTGTGGGGGATGGTGACATTGCCGCCGACAAATCCAGTGTCCTGCAAAGCACGGATGAACCCTTCAAAAGCGTCCGGTGCAACTTCGACCGCCCGGTAGGAGCCATCCAACCCGAATTGCCTGAGCCAGTAGCCATGAATCAGCGGCGAGCGCGAATGGCGGATCGGATAACCCGTTACGAAAGCGCTGGGATGATCAGCCATCAATCGCTCCCTCCCGGCGCAGTTCATTCAGCAATGGCAATAAGGGAAGGCCGACAATGGTGAAATAATCTCCATCCACCTTCTCGAACAGCTGAACGCCCTCGCCCTCATATTGGTAGGCGCCGACACTTTGCAGAGCGATGGTACCAACCCGCGCCAGGTGGCGTCCGATGAAGGCCGGATCGAGATCACGCAATGTCATGCGCGCCACCGAAACGTGCCGCCACACTGTCTGCCCGCCCTTGACCAGAACAATCGCGCTGTTCAGGTGATGGGTTTGGCCGGAAAGCCTGAGCAGTTGCCGTCGCGCAGCCTCCATATCGGCGGGTTTGTGCAAAACCTCGTCGCCGAGCGACAGGGTTTGATCCGAACCGATGACCAATGCATCCGGATAGCGCTCGCTGACATCGAGTGCCTTTGCTTCCGCCAGGACAAGCGCGACATCTTCCGGCGTGGCACCGCTCTTATAGAGAGGCGCTTCCACCGCCCGCTCATCAATATTGGCCGACTGGGCGGTAAAGGCGACGCCGGCATTTTTCAGAAGCGTGGCGCGGAATGGACTTTTGGAAGCAAGAATAATCTGCATTTGTCTTCTTCTCCGATCAGCGATGCGGTTCCCGTCCCTGGGAACGCAGGGCAAGAACCGCCGCTGCAGTTTCTTCAATGGAACGGCGGGACACATCTATCATAGGCCAATTATAGCGGTGGCAAATCTGCCGCGCATAGGAAAGCTCCTCAATGATATTTGCCCGGTCGAGATAGTGATCCGTATCGAAACCCGGCGTTGCTCCGAGAATGCGATGCTGGCGCACCTGCGAGATTCGCTCCGCCGAGGCAATCAGGCCCACGATCAGCGGCCTTTCCGCATGGATGATCACATCGGCAATGGGCACACCGGGAACAATGGGCACATTGGCCGTCTTGATACCGCGATTGGCGAGGTAAATGCTTGTCGGCGTTTTCGAGGTCCGCGAAATGCCGATCAGAATGACATCCGCCTCTTCGATATCGAGCGGCAGCTGGCCGTCATCATGCTCCATGGTGAAATTCAGCGCATCGATACGGCGGAAATATTCCGCGTTGAGCACATGCTGGGCCCCAACTCGCCGTCCCGCCGGGGCACCGAGATAGGACTGGAATACACTGAGGACCGGTTCGAGAACGGATACGCAGGGAACGCCAATCGTCGCACAGCTTTCATCGATCATTGCCGCAAGCCGTTTGTCCACGATGGTATAAAGGACAATGCCGGGTTCCGCATCAATACCCTCCAGCACCTTCTTGATCTGCTTTTCCGTGCGAATGAGCGGATAGACATGTTCGATGGCACGCGCATGCACATATTGCGCCGCGGCGGCGCGGCCCGCTGCCAGGAGAGTCTCTCCGGTCGCATCAGAAATCATGTGAAGATGGAAGTAGTTGACCGGCTTTGTCACAGAAAACTCCACACCCTGTTGATGACTGGGGAGAATTCTCCCGGTTTTGAACAAGCAATGGCAGCCATGTGAATCATTGGCAAGTCATCCACAGCGAGCCCACTTGTGGATGACTCTCCAAGCCATTGCTGTGATCTGGGGATTGTTGCGACTCTTCGTCCATTGTTCCACGGATTTCCACACAGAAATCCACAGATGGATATGACTTAATATACTGATAATGAATAATATTTCACTTTATTACCGTATTCTGCGAGTTTTGCATTATGGTTTTCCCTGCTTTATACCGCAGCAGTTGCCTGTGGGAAAAAGTTGGCAATCTGGTAATTCCCGATACAAACAGACTCTTAGAATCAGAAAATCAGAAAATATCCAATTTTCTTTTTTGTAAGACAAAGCTGGAGAGAGACGGAATGGTCCGCAAAGTGATGAAAGTCCTTAGAGGCGAGACAGTTTTTCCGCCTCCCATCTGGATGATGCGCCAGGCTGGGCGCTACCTCCCGGAATACCGGGAAGTCAGGAAGAATGCCGGAAGTTTTCTGGATCTGTGTTATTCTCCCGATCTGGCCGTCGAAGTGACGCTGCAGCCAATCCACCGCTTCGGTTTTGATGCGGCAATCCTGTTTTCGGACATTCTCGTCGTGCCGCATGCGCTTGGCCGTGATCTGCGCTTTGAAGAGGGCAGAGGCCCTTTGATGACACCGATTGACGCGGAAGGCATTTTCTGGCTGGAGCCCAATGGGGCTGTGGAACGCCTGGAGCCTGTCTACGAGACGGTTCGGCTGCTGCGGCATCAACTGCCACAGGAAACCACCCTGCTTGGCTTCTGTGGCGCTCCATGGACCGTGGCGACCTATATGATCGCTGGTCATGGAACGCCGGACCAGGCCCCGGCCCGCCTCTTCGCCTATCGCTATCCGGACGCCTTCCAGAAACTGCTGGACGAACTTGCCGATGTTTCGGCGGAATATCTGATCCGGCAGATCGATGCTGGTGCTGATGCGGTGCAGATTTTTGATTCCTGGTCGGGTGTTCTGGACGAAGCCTGCTTCGAGCGGTTCTGTATCGCGCCCGTGGCCAGGATCGTCAAAAAGGTGCGCGCATCGCATCCGGATGTCCCGATCATCGGTTTCCCCAAAGGGGCCGGAGCGCTTTATGTAAATTATCGCGAGCGTACCGGGGTGACAGCCTTGGGCCTCGACTGGACAGTGCCGCTGTCGCTGGCGTCTTCACTTCAAGGCGGAGGGGCAATCCAAGGCAATCTGGATCCCTTACGGGTTGTTGCCGGCGGCCGGGCGCTGGATGAAGGCGTGGATGCCATTCTCGATGGTCTGGGTCATGGCCCGCTGATCTTCAATCTCGGCCATGGCATTACCCCCGATGCTCCGGTCTCCCATGTGGAGCAGATGGTTGCACGGGTCCGGCAGGCCACGGCCGGAAACTGACGCATTGAAAACTGGGGATTGATGATGAGCAGCAACCAGACGCCGGTTCAAAATTCAAACAAGACGGCATCGACGGCAAGGGCTGCCGGTATTGTTCTTGCACTGGTTGTTGTGACCCTGGTCTATCTCTATCCCAACAACGCCTATCTCTGGGTGAAGGCCTTGCATGTGGTTGCCGTCATCTCCTGGATGGCGGGCATGCTCTATCTGCCGCGGCTGTTCATCTATCATTGCGCCGCCGAGAAAGGGTCCGTCCAATCGGAGACCTTCAAGGTGATGGAGCGCCGGCTGCTCAAGGCCATCATCAATCCGGCAATGATGGTGACATGGGCTGCCGGACTTTGGCTCGCGTGGCGAACAGCGGCCTATATGGACGGCTGGTTTCACGTGAAATTTCTGGCTGTCCTGATCCTTTCCGGCATTCACGGCTACTTTTCCAAGGCAGTGCGCATGTTTGCCGAGGACAGAAATGAAAAACCTGCCCGCTTCTGGCGGATGATGAATGAAGTGCCGACGGTTCTGATGATCATTATTGTGATCATGGTCATCATAAAGCCATTTTGACTCATCATTTTATTTTCTGCCTGATATCAATACCACTCATGAAACCCCTTGCCCTTGCAGTCGTGATTGGCTAGATAGGGGCTCTTCTCTGGAAATACCGCCATAGCGATCTTCAGCCATTCATACATGGCACTGCATTCCGGCATCGTCATTTCCCTTCCCCATTTCAAACCTATAAAATTAAGAGTTCCGCACACATGCAGGAAATGAAACTACAAGAACTCAAGAACAAGACGCCGGTTGATCTTCTGGCGTTTGCTGAAACACTGGAAGTCGAAAACGCCAGTGTCATGCGCAAACAGGAACTGATGTTTGCGATCTTGAAGAAACTGGCCTCCCAGGATGTCGAAATTATCGGCGAAGGCGTGGTCGAGATATTGCAGGATGGCTTCGGCTTCATGCGTTCTGCCAATGCAAACTATCTCCCGGGCCCGGACGACATCTATATCTCTCCATCGCAAATCCGGCGGTTTTCGCTGAAAACCGGTGATACCGTCGAAGGTCCGATCCGCGGGCCCAAGGAAGGTGAGCGCTATTTCGCCCTTCTCAAGGTCAACACCATCAACTTCGAAGACCCGGAAAAAATCCGTCACAAGATCCACTTCGACAATCTGACACCGCTCTATCCAAACGAGCGTTTCAAGATGGAGCTGGAAAATCCGACCACCAAGGATTTGTCGGCCCGCGTCATCGATCTGGTAGCACCCCTCGGTAAAGGCCAGCGCGGTCTCATCGTCGCTCCGCCCCGTACCGGTAAAACTGTTCTTCTCCAGAATATTGCCCACTCCATCACCGCCAATCATCCAGAATGCTATCTGATCGTTCTTCTGATCGACGAACGTCCGGAAGAAGTCACGGATATGCAGCGTTCCGTGAAGGGTGAAGTGGTTTCCTCCACATTCGACGAGCCGGCTTCCCGCCACGTTCAGGTGGCTGAAATGGTCATCGAGAAGGCGAAGCGCCTGGTCGAACATGGCCGCGATGTGGTTATCTTGCTCGATTCCATCACCCGCCTTGGCCGCGCCTACAACACCGTGGTTCCATCATCCGGCAAGGTTCTGACCGGTGGTGTCGACGCCAACGCGCTTCAGCGTCCCAAGCGTTTCTTCGGTGCGGCCCGCAACATCGAGGAAGGCGGATCGCTGACGATCATTGCGACGGCTCTTATCGATACGGGCAGCCGCATGGACGAAGTGATCTTTGAAGAATTCAAGGGTACGGGCAATTCGGAAATCGTGCTCGACCGCAAGGTTGCCGACAAGCGCATCTTCCCGTCCATGGATATTCTGAAATCCGGCACGCGCAAGGAAGACCTGCTCGTACCGCGTCAGGATCTGCAGAAGATTTTCGTCCTGCGCCGTATCCTGGCTCCAATGGGCACGACGGATGCGATCGAGTTCCTTATCGACAAGCTGAAGCAGACCAAGACCAATGGCGAATTCTTCGATTCGATGAATACGTAACAGTCCTAGGATTGCGGTTTGAGCAGCGCTTCCAGCGCCTCGGCCGTTTCCACAGGCGCCAGACACACGAACCCGCGGCAGAGGTAGGCCGCGGGTTTTTTTATGGCGATTTCTCCGCCACCGGGCACCAGCTCGATTGTGGTGTTTTCGCTAAACTCCATCCAGATATCGGTACGGCGCGGGTCCGGATGCTGGTTCGCAAGACGCAGGAGCGGGTGGCTTTTGTCTGGGGTGACCAGGACAAGCTTCATGGGTTCCAGAAGCAGACTTGCGTTGTTGAGAACACCGGCTTGGCCGTAGCGTTGTTCAAGCACGCGCCCGAGTGCGTTTTCGGCGAGTTCCTCGGCCCGCTGCTGCAATGTGTAGTCCGATGTTGCGGTCGCCAGACGCGCAATGGCTTCGATGATTTGCCCGGTGGCACTCGGTATGGCCTCGTCCTGATCGCCGCGCACGCGGATGATCACATCAGTGCTGTCGATGGCACTGAGAGCATGATTGCCATCTTCCGTAAGATGCCAGCGGTCGAGAGCCTGAAGCCAAAGAGCCGCATCGCCGAGAAACGCTTTGTCCTGCGTCGCTTCGAAAAGGGAGATCGCCGCATTGATCATCGATGCATAATCCGATGACAAGCAGGGAAAGAGACGGGATTGTTCCAGAACGGAATGGGGCAGACGCCCTTCGACCATCGATTCGGATATGGAACGATATGAGCCCAGAGCCAGATCCAGCCAGTCCCTGCGTTCGAACGAGCGGGCCGCTTCGGCAAGCGCGCGGATCATCAGTCCGTTCCAGTCCGTGAGCGATTTGTCATCGCGATGCGGATGAATGCGGCTTCCGCGGCGGTCGAAAAGTATCTGCCGGGCTTTTGCCAGATGCGCTTCAGTGGCCGCATCCGATGAGCCGGACGAGGTCAGGCGATTGAGGATGGTTTTGCCTTCCCAGTTTCCTTCCGCCGTGACATCGTAAACCGCGCGAAAGATTTCAAAGTCAGGCGTTGCCGGAATTTCATCTGCGGACCAAACGTAGAACCTGCCCTCTTCGCCCTCGCTGTCCGCATCCAAGCTTGACGCAAAGCGCTGGCCGTTCGCCAGCATCTCGCGCTTCAGCCAACCAACGGTCTCTTCGATTCGCATGCGGAACAATTCATCTTTGGTTTCTGCATAGGCGTAAGTGGCGTGCCGTATGAACTGGGCGTTGTCGTAAAGCATCTTTTCGAAGTGCGGAACAAGCCAGCGATCGTCAACGGAATACCGGGATAGCCCGCCGCCGAGATGATCGTAGATGCCGCCCTGCAGCATCGTTCGCAGGCTCTTGAGAAAGGCATCGCGGTGCTGGATAGCGCCGTTGCGCAGCCAGGAAAGCCAGAGTGCATCCATGAAAGGCGCATTCGGGAATTTGGGAGCGCCGGTCAGACCGCCTTTCTGCAGGTCGATCATGCCGGATATGTTGGCGGAAAACTGATCAAAGATGTGTTTGTCCAGCGCTGCCGGGCCCGCCTGGGCATCAAGACGGGCGCTGACGTGGCTGGTCAGGGCGTCGACGTTCTGAATGACGCGCGCATGGTCTTCACGCCACGCCCTGTCGATTGACCGCAACACGTCAATAAAACCCGGCCGGCCATAGCGCGCGTTCTTGGGAAAGTAAGTCCCGCCCCAGAACGGTTTTGCATCCGGCGTAAGAAACATGGTCAGCGGCCAGCCGCCCTGCTCCCCCATCGCCCCCAGCGCTGCCATGTAGATCTGGTCAATGTCAGGCCGTTCTTCCCTGTCGACCTTGATATTGACGTAGTGGGCATTCATCAGGTCGGCAACGTCGGTATCTTCGAAGCATTCGTGCGCCATGACGTGGCACCAGTGACAGGCGGCGTAGCCAACAGAAAGCAGAATCGGTTTGCCCGTATCGCGCGCCTCCGCCAGCGCAAGTTTTCCCCATGGCCGCCAGTGCACCGGATTGCCGGCGTGCTGCCTGAGATAGGGACTGGACTCGTTTCCAAGGAGATTGGCTTGTTGATACATTGGATTGCTCTGCTCTTCCCGAATGCCGGTATGAGGGTTATCAAGGTCATCCAGTGTAGCCGCGGATAATTGCAAATGAAACAAAACCAGAATTTCAGCGAGACTATTTTTGCCCTGTCCAGCGGGCGGCTTCCGTCCGGTGTTGGCGTCATCCGCATATCCGGGCCCCAGACTCGATTCGTTATCGAAACAATTTGCGGTAACCTCCCGGTTCCTCGTCAGGCTGAACTACGGACATTCCGCGATGCGCTCGGCAATCCGGTAGATCGCGGGCTCCTGCTGTTTTTTCCCAATCCATATAGCTTTACCGGCGAAGATTGCGGTGAGTTTCACCTGCATGGCGGCCGCGCGGTAGTCGATGCAATGATCTCGCTTCTCTATACCTTTGACAATTGCCGCCTGGCTGAACCCGGCGAATTCACGCGGCGCGCCTTTGCCAATGGAAAGTTCGATCTCACGGTGGCGGAAGGCCTTGCCGATCTGATAGCGGCGGAAACCGATGGTCAGCGCCGCCTCGCTTTGCAGATCGCTTCCGGTTCGCAAGTGCGGCTCTATTCGTCCTGGCGTAGCGAGATGATCCGTGCGCGGGCGCTGATAGAAGCGGAGCTGGATTTCGCCGATGAATCGGATGTGCCGGGTTCCGTATCGGATCAGGTCTGGATAGCAATGCGCGATCTCGCGGAGAGGATCGAGCAGCACGTTGCCGATGGCAAACGCGGAGCGATTGTGCGCGACGGCTTTCGTGTCGTGATTGTCGGCGCACCGAACGCTGGTAAATCAAGCCTGCTGAACGCCTTGGCAGGAACCGATGTGGCGATCGTTTCCGATGAGCCGGGAACGACACGCGACCTGATCGAGATCAAACTCGATCTGGGAGGATTGCCGGTTCTTTTTACGGATACGGCGGGTCTCCGGGAAACCGAAGGCCGGGTGGAGCAGATCGGTATTGAGCGCGCACTCGATCGCGCCCATGCTGCGGATCTGGTACTACTGCTGACGGATATGGCGAACCCGCTTCCGGCGCCGTTCATTGAACTTGGCGCGATCGATACCCTGCATATTGGGACGAAGCTGGATGCTGCCGGGATGACCACGTCCCGGAGCTATGATCTGACCGTTTCAATCCGTTCAGGCGAAGGCATGGATGATCTGATGGGAAGCCTACGATCCAGGGCCGAACGTGCAGCCGGGAATCTTACGGACCCCCTCCCCACACGCCGGCGCCATATGGAGTTGCTCGGCGAAACAAGCCGGGAAATCAATCACGCCGTGAATGATCAGACCGCGCCGCTGGAGGTTCGGGCGGAATATCTGCGCCGGGCTTCCCACGCCTTGGGTCGAATTACCGGAGACGTGGATGTTGAGGATATTCTTGATGTGGTATTCTCACAGTTCTGTATAGGCAAATGATTCACGTGAAACATTGAAACTATAACGATGACGGACGCGCGTGAATTGTTTCACGTGAAACATTGTTGTTTGACTCACACTTGACTCACAGCGCCGATTTGCCCATCAAGACAAAGAATTCGAATCTCTGAAAGTTTGGCTCGTGGAAGACAATTTTGACGTCATCATTATCGGTGGTGGGCACGCCGGCTGTGAAGCAGCTGCGGCCTCTGCACGTTATGGCGCGCGCACAGCGCTGGTGACGCACAAGGCGGATACGATTGGTGTCATGTCCTGCAACCCCGCCATAGGCGGACTGGGCAAGGGTCACCTTGTCCGGGAAATCGATGCGCTCGATGGCCTGATGGGTCGCGTTGCCGATGCCGCCGGTATTCAGTTCCGGCTTTTGAACCGGCGCAAGGGCCCGGCCGTTCGCGGTCCGCGCACGCAGGCAGACCGGAAGCTCTACAGGCTGGCAATGCAAGCAGCGATTGCGGAACAACGGAATCTGACGGTTGTTGAAGGCGGTGCCAACGATCTGGTTATTCGCGATGGACAGATTGCGGGCGTCCAACTGATGGATGGCAGCGTTTTCACCTGTGGTGCGGTTGTCCTGACGACGGGAACATTTCTTCGCGGCTTGATTCATATTGGTGAAAAGAAGATACCAGCCGGGCGAATGGGCGAGGCCCCTGCCCTCGGTCTGTCGGATACCCTGACGCGGCATGCATTCGCCTTGGGCCGGTTGAAAACCGGCACACCGCCACGGCTGGACGGCCGCACGATCGATTGGAAGGCGCTCGATGTTCAATCCGCGGACGAGGAACCATTGCCGTTCTCACTGATGACGGATGTCATTACCAACCCGCAGATTGACTGCGGGATTACGCGCACAACTCCGGAATCGCATGCCATTATCCGGGCCAACCTGCACCGCTCCGCCATGTATTCCGGCTCCATTGAAGGTATCGGCCCGCGTTACTGCCCGTCTGTGGAAGACAAAATCGTCAAGTTTGGCGACAGGGATGGCCACCAGATATTCCTAGAGCCTGAGGGTTTGGATGATCATACGGTCTATCCCAATGGGATATCCACATCCCTGCCCGAGGACGTGCAGCTGGACATCCTCAAGACCATCCCCGGTCTCGAGCGCGCGACCATGCTGCAGCCGGGATATGCCATCGAATATGACTTTATCGACCCGCGCGAACTGGATCGAAGCCTGCAGACGCGGCGTATCAGCGGCCTGTTTCTCGCCGGGCAGATCAATGGAACGACGGGATATGAGGAGGCGGCGGCGCAAGGTCTACTAGCGGGGCTGAATGCGGCGCGGCTCTCTGGCGGCGGTGAACCTGTGATCATTCATCGAACCGAAGCCTATATTGGGGTGATGACTGATGATCTGACGTCGCGGGGGGTGAGCGAACCCTATCGCATGTTCACGTCGCGGGCGGAGTTCCGGCTTTCCCTGCGGGCAGACAATGCCGACGAACGCTTGACGCCGATGGCGGACCGATTGGGAATACTGGGTTCGGATCGCCGGAATCGCTTCGCGATACGGACGGATCAGTT
Source organism: Phyllobacterium sp. 22229 (assembly GCF_052056495.1). NCBI lineage: Bacteria > Pseudomonadati > Pseudomonadota > Alphaproteobacteria > Hyphomicrobiales > Phyllobacteriaceae > Phyllobacterium > Phyllobacterium sp. 22229. The sequence goes on along the minus strand of NZ_JBQEPA010000006.1, from coordinate 65,548 downwards.
GGATGCGGCGCGTCATCTGGCAAGGCGCTTGACCATCACACCCAATGCCGCAGCGGCCATGAATCTGCATCTCAATCAGGACGGTGTTCGCCGTTCAGCCTACGAACTGCTTGCCTTTCCTGAGATCGACCTGGCGCGTTTGCGATCGATCTGGCCGGAGCTGGCTGGTATTAACGGCCGCGTGGCTGAAGCTTTGGAGATCGAAGCGCAGTATGCGGTTTATCTCGAGCGGCAGAAGGCCGATGTTGCCGCGATGGAACGCGAAGAAGCGTTGCTCATTCCACAGGGTATCGATTTCTCCAGCGTTTCCGGCCTGTCCAATGAGTTGAAGCAGAAGCTCAAACAGCGCCAGCCGCGATCCATAGCGGAGGCCCAGCGCATCGATGGCATGACGCCGGCCGCGCTTGCCCTCATTATCACCCAGATCCGTCGGAACATTGTCGCGAGAGACGTGGCGTGAGCGATTGGCGGGAGAAAAAACTGCGCGGGGTTATCCCCAATGTTTCACGTGAAACAGTCAAGAACCTTATTGACTTCGAAGATCTGTTTCGAAAGTGGTCAAAGGCGATCAATCTCGCCTCCCCTGCCACGCTGGATGAGTTGTGGGAACGGCACATTATCGACAGCGTCCAGCTCCGCCCGCTTATGCCGGAGGCCAAGCGCTGGCTTGATCTCGGTTCCGGCGGTGGTTTCCCGGGGGTTGTTCTGGCTATTCTCCTGAAGGAAACGGCGGATGCGGCGATTGATCTCGTCGAGAGTAATGGCAAGAAGGCTGCCTTTTTGCGGACGGCCTTGGGACAGTTTCACACCCCTGGCGTGGTGCATCCGGTGCGAATTGATGCGGTTTGGTCGAAAATTGCCACACCAGACGTGATTACCGCCCGTGCACTCGCTCCGTTGAAGGAGCTTTTTGCGCTGACCGAACCCTGGTTGACGAGCGGCGCAACGGCACTTTTCCAAAAAGGCCGGGATTATCGCCGCGAGATTGAGGAAAGCCGTGACGGCTGGTCATTTGATCTGGTACAACATGCCAGTGTGGTCGATGTTGAGTCGGTGGTGTTGCAGATCAGCAATGTGCGGCGCAACCCAGCGGCGAAATAGGCCATTTTCGATTTTATCGCCGATAGTGATGGTTTGCTCGGGAAAACAGTGATGAACAGTCAGACTCGTATCATTACCATAGCCAATCAGAAAGGTGGTGTGGGGAAGACCACAACTGCCATCAATCTGGCCACGGCGCTTGCAGCCATTGGCGAGAATGTGCTGATTGTCGATCTCGATCCCCAAGGCAATGCCAGCACCGGATTGGGTATCGATCGCAAAAATCGCGAATTGTCGTCCTATGATGTTCTGATGCAAACCGCTTCTGTAGATGAGGCCGCCATTGCGACGGCGGTTCCCAATCTGTCACTGATTCCGTCGACACTCGATCTTCTGGGGGTTGAGATGGAAATTGCCGGGTCCGCTGACCGGGCGACGCGGTTGCGCAAGGCCTTTCGCGGTGACAATGCGGCATCGCCCTTTACCTATATTCTGATTGATTGCCCGCCTTCGCTCAATCTCCTGACCATGAACGCCATGGCTGCAGCCGATTCCGTACTCGTGCCGTTGCAGTGCGAGTTTTTCGCACTGGAAGGGTTGAGTCAGTTGCTTGAAACCGTCAATCAGGTGCGGACAGCGCTCAATCCGGCCTTGAACATTCAAGGTATTGTGCTGACCATGTTCGATGGCCGAAACAATCTGGCAACCCAGGTTGTTGACGATGTTCGCTCATTCATGGGCGATAAGGTTTACCGTACCGTGATCCCGCGCAATGTGCGCGTGTCGGAAGCGCCTTCCTATGGCACGCCGGCCATTCTGTACGACCTCAAATGTGCGGGTAGTCAGGCCTATCTGCAGCTTGCATCGGAAGTTATTCAAAGGGAGCGGCATTTGCGTGCCGCTTGATCGATTCGAATACGAAACATTTATGAGAGCCTATGACAATGAATGAAGATCCGTCAAAAAAGCGCCTCGGTCGAGGTCTTGCTGCGCTCATTGGAGAGATGGACCGTCTGCCGGAAGAAAATGTTCCTCCGCGCATCGCCACTTTGGATCGTCAGGTTCCCATAGAATTTGTTACGCGCAATCCGCGCAATCCGCGGCGCCTGTTCACGGAAGCCGATCTGGAGGATTTGACCCAGTCGATCCGTGAACATGGTATTGTTCAGCCTGTTGTGGTTCGCCCGGCCAAGGATTCTTCGGATCGTTACGAGCTGATTGCCGGCGAACGGCGCTGGCGTGCAGCGCAGCGCGCTGGTCTGACCACCGTCCCCGTGATCATTCGCGAAGTCGATGACCGGGTCGCGCTTGAGCTGGCGATCATCGAGAACGTTCAGCGCGCCGATCTCAATCCGATTGAAGAAGGCATGGGTTATCAGCAACTGATCGACGATCATGATTATACGCAGGCGGATCTGGCGCAGGTTATCGGCAAGAGCCGAAGCCATGTGGCCAATACGCTGCGGTTGCTGAAACTGCCGGAAACGGTTCGCGACCACATCACGAATGGCGCCCTGTCGGCGGGACATGCGCGCACGCTGATCACCGCGGAACATCCTGATGTCCTGGCCGAGCGGATCATTCGTGACGGCCTGTCTGTTCGTCAAGCCGAAGCGCTGGCCCAGGGTGGCGGCAAACCGGCCGCTCCGAAAGTCAAGGCGGACAATGATGAAAACAAGGACGCGGATACCCGGGCACTGGAAAAACTGCTGTCGGATGTGACCGGCATGCGCGTAACGGTCAATCATCAGGCCAGGGGAGGCGACGTGCGTATTCATTACGCAACGCTGGAACAGCTGGATGAGATCTGCCGCCGTCTGCAAAGCTGAGTTGGAAGCAGTAACCCCTTTGAATTCAAGCTGTTAGCACATTCTCAGGTCTCGTAACGGCAGCCGTTGCGGGCGTTACCTAACGGCCGCTCCGCCCTGCCCGGGCGGCTTCTGCAGCCAGAGCAATCAGTGACTGACGAATGATTGGAATGGATAGTGTCGCGTTACGGCGGCTTTCCAGCACGGTTTTCTGCAACCGCTCTATGGCGCGGGCGCAGCTTTGCGTTGTCCAGCGCTGCAATGCCGTTTCCACCAGCCGCCGGCGCGCGAAAAACACCGGCGGACGCGCGGATGCCACGGCCGAGCCAGCATTCTTGCCCTCGCTCTCCATGCCGTAACGCAGGTTTTGCAATGTCTGGAACTGGCGTATGGCGGAATTCAGAATCAGAAAACTTGACGACCCGGAGCCGATAACCCGATCGAACGCATGGGTGAAATCGGTCAGATTGCCCGTCATCATGGCGTCGACAATCGTCTCGTAAGAGGTCGCGCTGACATCGCCGATGATATCGCGGACATCCTCGATGGTTACCCGTTCGCGGCCGTGGGCGTAGAGGCAGATTTTCTCGAGCTCGGAACGCGTGGCGAGCCGGTCGCCGCCAAGGCTTTCTTTCAGCAGATTGCGGGCGTCCAGCGCGATCTGCAGCCCGTTGCGGGCAAGCATGTCATCGATGGTTGCATCGATGCCCTTGGCATCGTCGCTGTAGCAAGGCAAGGCCATGGCGCTTGCGCTCTGCTCGACAATGCCGCGCAGGCCTGCGCCTTTCTTCAGGTCGCCCGCCTCGATCAGGATGAAGGTGTCGACGGGGGGCGATTTGGTCAGATGTGTTACGGCATCGGCCAAGCCCTTTTGGCCGGCTGCGTTACGCACCCAGATCAGCCGTTCGCCGCCAAACATGGAAATGGTGTTGGCCTCATCGGACAGCCGTCCAGGCTCTGCCTGAACCTCATCGGCATCGAGGCGTATGACGGCAAAGGGATCGTCCTGGGCGAGCCCGGTCAGTTTGATGAAGGTAGCGGCCCGTTCGCTTACCAGGCCTTTGTCGGGGCCGTACAGCAGTACAATCGGATAAGCCCTGTCGAGCCTTTTCAGGAAGGAATCAACCTCGTGTGCTTTCTTCTGTGCCATAAGGAAAGGGTTTAGCGCATTGAACGCGGATTGCAATTGCGGGCTGCAGACGGGCTGCCGCAAACAGGTGTTGCTAGCGTTCTGAAGAGGGTAAAAGTTCTGGAGATCGCAAAGTACCGGATCCGGATAGCAAAAAGGCCCAGGTAAACCTGAGCCTTTTGATCTTCGGACAACTGGAGCGGGAGAAGGGATTCGAACCCTCGACCCCAACCTTGGCAAGGTTGTGCTCTACCCCTGAGCTACTCCCGCATGCGCCAGTTTGTCTTCCGAAGCGGGGCCTATATGACCCAAGCACAGACCAATTGCAACAGTGAATTTTCGACTTTGTGACGATAATCGAAAAAAAATTCAATGGTTACATCGGCCTGGCTCTGAAATGTCCGATTAAACCGCAGCGCTGTTGGGTTTTCACTTGAGAGCGCGGGGTGAAGCGATTACGACAGCAAAAGAAAATTTTCCGATTGCCGGCGCCGCGAGAACCAGAATGCCCAAGACATATGCAGATCTGATGCAGAAATTCGATGATCTCGGGATCAAAGTATCAACGATTCGGCATGCTCCAGTGTTCACGGTTGCCGAAGCTCAGGATTTGCGCGGGCAGGTGCCGGGCGCTCACACCAAGAACCTGTTCCTGAAGGACAAGAAGGACAATTTCTTTCTTGTCACTGTGGATGAGGAAGCACAGGTCGATCTCAAGACAATCCATACCAGAATTGGTGCATCAAGCCGTGTTTCATTCGGCAAGCCGGAAAAACTGATGGAATATCTTGGACTTGTTCCCGGTTCCGTCAGCGTGCTTGGCGTTATCAATGATGAGGAGCATCAGGTGAAGGTGGTTCTTGATGAGGCGCTGATGCACAATGAGATCATCAATGCGCATCCACTGAGCAATGATGCCACGACATCCATCGGGCGCCATGACCTCCTGCGGTTTCTGGCATCGACCGGTCACGAGCCCCTGATCTTGAAAATTGACGAATCCAACCCAACCTGAAGGCAGGCTGTCAGCCGGTCCAATCAGACCTGGCAAATGTGTAACCAGCGGATACGGGAGAATTTTGATGAGCAACACCGACAACCCGTTCAGCGGCGGCTACGGCAGTGCAGCTGCGACAACAACGGTATCCTATGGCGGCGCGGCTCCAGCGGCGTCCGGAGCCTTGATCAAGGACACCACCACGTCGGGTTTTTCGGCGGATGTAATCGCCGAATCGAAGAACCAGCCGGTTCTGGTCGATTTCTGGGCTCCGTGGTGCGGGCCCTGCAAGCAATTGACGCCCATTATCGAAAAGGTGGTCAATGCCGCCGGCGGCCGGGTAAAGCTGGTCAAGATGAACATTGACGAACACCCCGCCATTGCGGGGCAGCTGGGCATTCAATCAATTCCGGCTGTGATTGCGTTTTCCGACGGCAAGCCGGTCGATGGTTTCATGGGCGCATTGCCGGAATCAAAGGTCAAGGAGTTCATCGATCGCATAGCATCGCCGGATGGCGGCAGGGACGCAGCCATTCAATCGGCGCTGGATGCGGCCACCGAGGCCGTTGCAGCGGGCGACATGGAACAGGCCGCCCAGATCTATTCGGCCGTTCTGGCGGAAGTGCCCGATCAAGTGGCGGCGCTTGCCGGTCTTGCCAATTGCCTGATTGACCTGGGTGATCTTGAACAGGCCAAGGCTGTTCTGGAACAGGTTCCATCGAACAAGAAGGACGATGCAAGCGTGCGCGCAGCGGAAGCAAAGGTCGCCCTGGCGGATCAAGCGGCCAAGCTGGGCGATCCCGTTGCGCTGGAGGCAAAGCTTGTGGCGAACCCCGGGGATCATCAGGCGCGGTTCGATCTTGCCATGTATCTGAACGCCGCCGGACAGCGGGACGAGGCGGCTGATCATCTTCTCGCCATCATGAAGGCCGATCGTGCGTGGAATGATGACGGAGCCCGCAAGCAGCTTTTGCAGTTTTTCGATGCATGGGGTCCGGCAGATCAGGCTTCTCTGACCGCGCGCCGGAAACTGTCTTCCCTGCTGTTTTCCTGAGTGAAATAGGGCACAATAGCGACCGGTCCCCGCCGCCGCGGATCAATCACTGGAGCTGGTAATGCAAGCAGGCAATGTTCGTTATCGGACGCTGGACAATATTCCTGAAAGCGTGCCGATTTTCCCCCTTTCGGGAGCCCTGTTGCTTCCGGGTGGCCAGTTGCCGCTGAATATCTTTGAGCTGCGTTATCTGGCCATGGTGGACGCGGCTCTGAGTGGAAAGCGTATCATCGGCATGATCCAGCCGCGCTTTGACGAAGGCGATGTGGATGCTGATGAACTGTGTGAAGTCGGCTGTCTCGGCCGTATCACCTCGTTCGCCGAGACTGGCGACGGGCGCCTTGTCATCACCTTGCAGGGCATTTGCCGCTTTCGGATTGTCAAGGAGCTCTCCACCCGCACACCGTTCCGCCAGTGCAAGATTGCGCCGCTTCTGGCGGATCTCGATGAGGCGGATGATTCGGATGTCGACCGGCTGGCGCTGCTGCGTGTTTTCCGAGCCTACCTTGATGCCAATAATCTGGAAGCGGATTGGGACGGTATCTCCCGGGCGGGCAATGAAACGCTGGTGAACGCCCTTGCCATGATGTCGCCGTTCGGCGCTGCGGAAAAGCAGGCTTTGCTGGAAGCCGCCGATTTGAAGACGCGGGCCGAGACCTTGATCGCGATCACCGAAATCATGCTGGCCAAAGACCAGGATGGTTTCGAGTCGAACCTGCAGTAGCCGTGAGGGAGAGCAACCCATGATCGAACCGAAACGCGAACCGTCAATCGATCGCAAGTTGCTCGAGCTTCTGGTTTGCCCCTTGACCAAGGGGCCGCTTATCTATGATCAGGAGAAGTCCGAGCTGATCTCGAAGTCGGCGCATCTCGCCTATCCCATTCGGGACGGGATACCGATCATGCTGCCATCGGAAGCGCGAGCCATCGAAGACTAGTTTATTTTTGCTGCAATCATTGTCGAACCTGCCAGAATGCGAGTCAGTTGAACAACTGAATTCGAAAGCGGTGGGATGACCAGGCGGAACGACAAACGCGATATCCTTGTTGCCACGGCTGCCGGCCTGTTCTGGCGGCGCGGCTTTACCGTGACGAGCCTTGCACACATCGCGGCGGAATCGGGAATTCCGCTTGGAAACATCTATTATTATTTCAAGACAAAGGCCGAGCTGGCGCGAGGCGTTGCCGATATTTTCGTTGCTGAAACCGAGGATATGCTGACATCCATTGTCGAAGCGGATCAGGACCCGCGCAAGCGTCTGCTGCTGCTCATTGAAAAACTGTCGCATTCCCTCAAAAGCCGCGTTGAGAACGGCTGCCCCATTGCCCTGGGTATACGGGATTTTCGCCATGAATCGCCCGAAGCCGCCGAACGGGCGGCCGAAGTTTTCAGTCTCCTGATCGGGTTTATCGGAAGGGAACTTGGACGCACCGGCATACGCCCCTCCGCAGCGCTTGGAACCGCCCGCAATGCGCTGGCCGAATGGCAGGGCGGCATCATGCTCGCCCATGGGCTCAAGGACGCCACGGTGCTTGCTGAGAGCTTCCGGCGCATGGAGCGGCTTCTGGTGCCAATACGGGGCTAGTCCTCATGCCACTCGCATCCTTGTTGCAAAGGCACTATATGAGGCCGGAATGTGCTCCAGGAGTTTTAATGGCCAGAAGTAATCAAACCGCCGATTGGGGCAATCGCTTGTCGCCAGCCTTGAGCGAGATCGAATCGCTCGCGATAGAAGCTTATGCGCATCTGCCTGACGATTTTCGCAGTCTGTGCGGCGATATCACTATTCAGGTGTCAGAATTCCCCGATGATCAGATTGTCGAGGATATGGGGCTGGAATCGCCGTTCGATTTGCTCGGATTGTTTGAAGGCCGGGGCATCGGGGAACGGTTCTCGCTTCAAACCGGCGAAAGACCCAACACCATCACGATTTATCGGCGCGCCGTGCTGGATTACTGGGCGGAGTATGAGGAGGCTTTGGGGGATATCGTCACCCATGTTCTCATCCATGAAATCGGTCATCATTTCGGCCTGTCGGACGAAGATATGGAACGTATCGAGGCCAGTGTCGAATGATCGCCCGATGGTATGGACCGGGACCCTGCCATGGAGCGGTTTGACCGGCCTATCCTTTTGAGGACGGGCCGGTCCTGCGCGAAGACGCCGTGGCAAATAGGCCAGAACGGCAATATCAGGTGCTCAAACGGCGTCTTGCCGAGACCGCAGGAGCGGCTCAGTAATCGCCGAGTTTGATGCCAGGCTCATAATCGACGCCATCGACATCCTTCACCACTGCCTGACCGCACTGCATTATCCCGGTGACCGTATTGAATGCGTAGGTGGGCGAACCATAGATGTGCCAGCCCTTGTTGATGGCCGCCGTCACCTTGTGGCAGAAGCTGGCATCATCGGGTCCGGTCAAAAAGCGATAAAGTTTCATGCTTTGTCTCCTGTCATGTGTGCTTTGGCCATCATCTTCTCCGCGTTGGCAAGATGCAGGCGTTCTATCATTCTTCCGTTCAGGGCAATGGCGCCCTTGTCAGCATTTTCAGGAAGGGAAAATGCCTCGATGATCGATCGTGCGGCGGCAAGAGCCGCCTCATCCGGTGAAAAGGCGCGATTTGCCGCATCGATCTGCGCGGGATGAATAAGCGTTTTGCCGTCGAAACCCATTCTTGCGCCCTGACCGCATTCAACCGCGAAACCCGCTGCATCGGCAAAGTCATTATAGACGCCATCGATCACATCCAGCTTTCCGGCTTTGGCACAAAGGACGATCTGCATCAGCCATGGGACGAGATAGACGCGATTGCCATCCATGCCGGTACCGGTTTCCTTGGCGATATCGTTCGTTCCGACGACAAAGCAATCCAGACGCCCGGTGGATCGTAAACCCAACTCGGCGATCTCGTCCGCATTGAGGATACCGCGCGGCGTCTCGATCATCGCCCACAGCCGAATGTTCTCGGATGCATCGGTTTCCTCAAGTATTTCAGTCACGCCGGTTACGTCCTGCGGTATTTCCACCTTGGGTAGAAGGATGGCGTCAGGCTTGCAGGCGCGTGCCGCGAGAAGATCCTCGGCACCCCATTCACTGGCAAGCGCATTGATGCGGATGATCCGTTCGGTCTTGCTTGCCGGATTGGCCGGATTGGCCGGATTGGCAAGAAAATAATCACGCAGCGCTTCGCGGGCATCCTCCTTGGCTTCAGGAGCAACGGCATCCTCAAGATCAAAAATAACCGCATCCGCGTCAAGGCCTGCAATCTTGGCAAGAGCCTTGGCGTTCGAGGCGGGAACATAGAGAACCGAGCGGCGAGGGCGAGATGTTTTGCGCATGGCACTTTTTTGCATTGAACGAAGGGGCAAGACAAGCGCAATCATGCGGTGTGGCCTGCCCCAATCTGCCACAGGGGGAAAGTCTTTGATTCGCTGCCAAGCTGGTGTAAAGCGAAGACACCCGTATTACCGAACACTACAGGCAGAGATCATGGACAAGTTTACCAAGCTCACCGGCGTTGCCGCACCGTTGCCGATCATCAATATCGACACGGATATGATCATTCCGAAGGATTATCTGAAGACGATCAAGCGCACCGGTCTTGGCACAGGGCTCTTTGCCGAAATGCGTTACAATGAGGACGGTTCGGAAAATCCGGACTTCGTCCTCAACAAGCCAGCCTATCGCAAGGCCCAGATTCTGGTGGCCGGCGATAATTTCGGCTGTGGCTCCAGCCGCGAGCATGCGCCATGGGCATTGCTCGATTTCGGCATCCGCTGTGTCATCTCGACCAGCTTCGCCGATATTTTCTACAACAACTGCTTCAAGAACGGCATCCTGCCGATCCGCGTCAGCCATGAAGACCTGGACAAGTTGATGGACGATGCGCAGCGCGGTGCCAATGCAACGCTGACGATCGATCTGGAAGAGAAGACGATCAAGGGGCCGGATGGCGGCCAGATCAGTTTCGATCTAGACGAGTTCCGCCGCTACTGCATGCTGAATGGTCTTGATGACATTGGCCTGACCATGGAAAAGGCGGCGAAGATCGACAGCTTTGAGGCAGCCAACGCCCAAAGGCATCCCTGGGCCTGAGTTCAGGCCGCGGCAATTGTTGCAACGAAAAAGGGCGCAGAAACTGCGCCCTTTTCTATTTTGGTTATATGCCAGGTTTCAGGCAGCAAGCTGCTTCGGCTGAATGAGCCCGCGTGCGACCAGAAGCTCGGCGATCTGAATGGTGTTGAGGGCTGCACCCTTGCGCAGATTGTCCGAAACAATCCAGAGTGACAGGCCATTCTCGACAGTGATGTCTTCACGGATGCGCGAAATATAGGTGGCGTCTTCGCCCGCTGCTTCATAGGGGGTGATGTAGCCGCCATCCTCATGCCGGTCGATAACCAGGCAGCCCGGAGCATCCGACAGGATCTCACGGGCCTCTTCCGCACTCATCGGGCTTTCGAACTCGATGTTCACGGCTTCCGAATGGCCGATGAAGACGGGCACGCGGACACATGTTGCCGTGAGCTTGATCTTGGGATCGAGCATCTTCTTGGTCTCGGCGACCATCTTCCACTCTTCCTTGGTGTAGCCGTCTTCCATGAAGACGTCGATGTGTGGGATGACGTTGAAAGCGATGCGCTTGGTGAACTTCTTGGCTTCCACCGGATCGGCAACGAACACGGCCCGTGACTGCTGGAACAGCTCATCCATGCCGTCCTTGCCGGCGCCGGAAACGGACTGGTAGGTGGCGATCACAAGACGCTTGATCCTGGCCTTGTCATGCAGCGGCTTCAACGCCACCACAAGCTGGGCGGTCGAGCAATTCGGGTTGGCAATGATGTTCTTCTTGGAGAAACCGACAATCGCGTCCGGATTTACTTCCGGCACGATCAGCGGCACATTCGAGTCGTAGCGCCAGGCGGAGGAATTGTCGATAACGACACAACCCTGTGCGCCGATCTTCGGCGACCATTCCTTGGATATGTTGCCGCCTGCCGACATCAGGCAGATATCGGTATCGGAAAAATCATAGGAATCGAGCGCCTTGACCTTTAGCGTGCGGTCGCCGAAGGAAACTTCCGTGCCCTGGGACCGGCGCGAGGCGAGCGCCACGACTTCACTGACCGGAAAGCCGCGCTCTTCCAGTATTGTCAACATCTCGCGGCCCACATTGCCTGTGGCGCCTACAACCGCAACCTTGAAACTCATCTGTATTATCTCCTGTCCCTCACCGCTCTTTGCAAAAACCCGCTGGCCATTGCGGGTCTTTTCCCCCGGGCCGGACCCGGGAGGGGGCGAGCAGGCCAAGGGAAATCAGACCGTTTTGGTGGTCGTTTTGGCCGGCATTTTGGTGGAAAGAACAGACGCGCCTGCGCATCCGGCACGCATGCCGGAACCGCTCGTCAAAAAGTGTGCAGTTGATTCGCTGCTCACGGGGCGTCTCCTTAACCTCACATGCTTGTATCCGCTTTCCAAAAAGAGTCAATTGTCCATTCAAAAGAGAAGAATATGTCGCGTTACGCACAATTTTGGACTTGTGCCGTAAAAAGCGGTCTTTGCTTTCGCGAATATTTGTTCAACACTTGGGCGGTGCATGGGGTGCATGACCTTTGGGGGGAGAGTTCCGGAGGACATTCACCGGCGTAGGATGAGTGGACGTCCTGCAGGACGCGGCCATTGATTTATACGCAGTGACAAATCCGAGGGACGTGGCCAGCCGTTGGGCTGACCGGGTTCCGGCGTAAATGCTGTTTTCTGGGAGGAATACAAATGGCGACCACTTCTGTGGCTGGTGCTGCCAGCCGGGGTATGACGCGAGAAGAGAAGAAAGTTATCTTCGCTTCCTCGCTCGGAACTGTTTTCGAATGGTACGATTTCTACTTGTATGGCTCATTGGCTGCCTTTATCGGCGCAGCGTTTTTCAGTGAGTATCCTGAGGCAACGCGCAACATATTTGCGCTTCTGGCGTTTGCCGCGGGCTTTCTCGTGCGCCCCTTCGGTGCCCTGGTCTTCGGACGGATCGGCGATCTCGTCGGCCGCAAATACACGTTCCTCGTCACCATTCTGATCATGGGCCTGTCGACTTTCCTGGTGGGTATTCTTCCCGGATCGGGCAGTTGGGGCATCGCTGCACCCATCATCCTGATTGCGCTGCGCATGCTGCAGGGCCTGGCTCTCGGCGGCGAATATGGCGGTGCTGCCACCTATGTGGCTGAACATGCGCCGAACAATCGCCGCGGTTATTACACCTCCTGGATTCAGACCACCGCAACACTCGGTCTGTTCCTGTCCCTGGTGGTTATCCTCATCGTCCAGAACTGGCTTGGCAAGGACGCCTTCGCGGCCTGGGGCTGGCGCGTGCCTTTCATTCTCTCATTCGTTCTTCTGGGTGTATCGGTGTGGATTCGGCTCTCCTTGAGTGAATCGCCGGCGTTCAAGAAGATGAAAGAAGAGGGCAAGGGCTCCAAGGCACCGCTATCGGAAGCTTTCGGTCAATGGAAGAACGCCCGGATTGCACTGCTCGCCTTGTTCGGCCTTACCGCCGGTCAGGCCGTCGTCTGGTATTCCGGCCAGTTCTATGCCTTGTTCTTCCTGCAGAACGTGCTGAAAGTAGACGGCCAGTCGGTCAATATCATGATCGCAATCGCGCTCCTGCTTGGCACCGGCTTTTTTGTCTTCTTTGGCTGGCTGTCCGACAAGATCGGCCGCAAGCCGATCATCATGGCGGGCCTTGCCTTGGCAATCCTCACCTATTTCCCGTTGTTCAAGGCACTCACGCATGCCGCAAATCCGGCGCTGGCCCAGGCGGAAGCGACAGTCCGTGCCACGGTGACCGCCGCTCCGGGCGACTGCACCTTCCAGTTCAACCCGGTCGGTACAGCCAAGTTCAACAATTCATGTGACATTGCGACATCGTTCCTGTCCCGCAGCTCGGTGCCTTACGAGGTGGTTGCCGGTCCTGCCGGACAGCCAGCCACGGTCAAGATCGGCGATACGGTCATTCCGTCCTATGATGCGGTGGCCGCTGGTGCCGATGCTGCCGCCAAAGGCGCGGTACTCACCCATGATCTGAACCTGGCGCTGCAGAAGGCCGGTTTCCCGCTCGTGCGGGCACCTGCCAAGGTTGCCGATGCCAAACTCGACGGGTTCATCAAGGCCAATCCGGAATTGAACCTCGATGCCGCCGCCGTTCGCGCCGGCGAAAAGACGGTTACGCCGGTGGCTGACCTGGTCAAGGCGAAGCTCATTACACCGGAACAGGCTGCCGGTGCCACGGATATGGCCGTTTACACCGTTCCCAATGGCGGCCTCTTCACCATGGTGGCCGATCCGAAAGCCGTGAATTGGCCGGTGACCATCGGTATCCTGTTCATCCTCGTGCTTTACGTGACGATGGTTTATGGCCCGATTGCCGCGATCCTGGTCGAGATGTTCCCGACCCGCATCCGGTATACTGGCATGTCATTGCCCTATCACATCGGCAATGGCTGGTTCGGCGGCCTGCTTCCGGCGACGGTGTTTGCTATGAGCGCCGCCAAGGGCGATATCTATTATGGCCTCTGGTACCCGATCATCATTGCAGCCATGACGCTGGTGATCGGCCTGATCTTTGTCCGTGAAACCAAAGGCGAGGATCTGCACGACATCAAGTAGTTGACGGCTCAAGAAAAAGCCCGGCGCGAGCGATCGCGCCGGGCTTTCTTTATCCAGATGAGCGTGATCAGGCGGCGAGTGCCTTGAATTTGGCAAGGATCGCATCGCCCATCTGGGTGGTTCCAACCTTGGTGCTGCCTTCCGACATGATGTCGGCGGTGCGGATGCCGTCGCCGAGCACACCGGCAATCGCCGCTTCCAGCCGGTCCGCTTCGTCCACCATGTTGAAGGAATAGCGCAGGCACATGGCAAAGGAGGCAATCATGGCAATCGGATTGGCCGCGCCGGTTCCGGCAATATCGGGAGCCGATCCGTGCACCGGTTCATAAAGCGCCTTGCGGCTGCCGGTCTTGCCATCTGGCGCGCCGAGCGAGGCGGAGGGCAGCATGCCGAGAGAACCGGTCAGCATGGCGGCAATGTCAGACAGCATGTCACCGAAGAGATTGTCCGTGACAATCACGTCGAACTGCTTGGGCCAGCGCACGAGCTGCATGCCGCCGGCATCGGCCAGCATATGCTCGAGCTGAACATCGGAATAGCGCGCCTTGTGGGTTGCTGTGACGACTTCGTTCCACAGAACGCCCGATTTCATAACGTTGCGTTTTTCCATCGACGTGACCTTGTTGCGGCGTGTGCGCGCCAATTCAAAGGCGACGCCCGAAATACGTTCGATCTCGTAGGTGTCGTAGACCTGCGTATCGATGCCGCGCTTCTGGCCATTGCCGAGGTCAATGATTTCCTTCGGTTCGCCGAAATACACACCGCCGGTCAGTTCCCGCACGATCAGGATATCCAGACCTTCAACCACGTCCTTTTTCAGGGATGAGGAATCCGCCAGTGCAGGGTAGCAGATGGCGGGACGCAGGTTTGCAAACAGTTCCATGTCCTTGCGCAGGCGCAAAAGGCCGGCCTCCGGGCGCACGTCGTAGGCAACGCTATCCCATTTCGGTCCGCCGACGGCGCCGAAGAGAACCGCGTCAGCGGCCATGGCCCTGGCCATGTCCGCATCGGAAATCGCCTTGCCATGGGCGTCGTAGGCCGAACCGCCGACAAGGCCTTCCTCGAGTTCAAAGCCGCTTTTCAGTTCAGCGTTCATGTAGGCGATAATCTTGCGAACTTCGGCCATTGCCTCCGGTCCGATGCCGTCGCCGGGAAGAAGAAGGAGCTTTTTCGATGCCATTTCGGGGAAACCTCTAGGAGCGTTTGAAAGGGATGGCGGTTCCTTAGCGCAAGTTCAGCAAAGATGGAAAGCTTTCTGCGAAATTTTCCGATAGCTGATACGCCCTGCAATGATTTGTGAAGCTACGGTCAGGCCTCCGCAACCCTCCGGTAATGTCGGTGCAATCTTCGCATCCTAGTTGCCGGTCATGAATATTATTGATGGGGATTTTCCACATGTCCATGCGCAATGCCCGTAATTACATGCGGGTAATCGGAGCGGGCTTGATATTGGCTACCGTGGGACTGGCCGGGTGTGCGTCCGATATCATGAAGAATTACATCGGGCAGCCGCTGGAAACCGTGGTTATCGACTACGGGCCGCCGACCGAAGTTCTCGATCTGGGACCCGGTGAGCGTGCATACCAGTGGCGCAAGATATCCACCAATGCCGTATCCGGTACGTCCACGGGCGAGATTCGCGATACAAGGCACGGCAGGCGGTATGTCGAAACGGAAACGCCGGGCTATGTCGAGCAGAAGGAGTGTTTCTACACCTTCTATGCGCGATCGTCGGGCGGACGCTGGTACATCACCAATTTCCGCAAGCCAAAACTGGAGTGCGAGTAATCGTGTTCGCTGGCGGCCATGCCGAGTGAGCGACACTGCTTTTACTTGCGAGGCATGATAAAGATTTGACCGCCACAATCGGCATTGCTGCCGACTTTCTACGAACGGAGAATTCAAATGCGCATCTTGCTGCTTGAGGACGAGCCGGAAATGGCCTCGGTCCTGAAGGCCGCGCTGGAGCGTCGCGATGTGGTCGTCGATCATGTATCGACATTGGCCGACGCCGAGGCCATGGCAAAGTTCGGTCCCTACGATGCCATCGTCCTCGACCGGCGATTGCCGGATGGCGAAGGCCTCAGTCTGATCCCAAGGCTGCGGGCACTGCATGTCGACGCTCCGGTGATTGTGCTGACCGCCATGAGCAGCCTGAATGACCGGGTCGCCGGCCTCGATGCGGGGGCCGATGACTACATGGTCAAACCCTTCGCGACGGAAGAGCTGATGGCCCGGTTGCGGGCATTGCACCGGCGTCCGTTCACGCTGCGTGCGGAGCAAACGGTTGTCGGCCGCCTTACCTATGATTTTCGCCATCGGGAAGCGCTGATAGAAGACCAGCCGCTGGAGCTGCCGCGGCGCGAACGGCTGGTGCTCGAGACGCTGATCCGCCGCCCCGGCCGAACAGTCCTGCGCGCGACACTTGAAGAATCCGTCTATGCCATGGACGATGAAATCGGATCCAATGCACTCGACGCTCATGTGTCGCGGTTGAGGCGCAAACTGGAGGATGTGTCGGCAGGTGTCGAGATACGGGCTATACGTAATCTCGGCTATCTGTTACGGGCAACTCCATGAAGAAAATCCGCCCGCGCTCATTGCAATGGGTTCTGGTACGCAGGCTCATTTTGCTGCAGGCGGCGACGTTGCTCATCTTCATCGGCCTGTTCACACTGGTGCTGTGGGTGGCCAATCCGCGGCTGCTCATCGACAATGAGGCGGCGGTGGCCATCCTGAAGAGCGCAATCGACCGGGATGCCAATGGCAAGCTGATCGTGCACGAGACGCAGGAGCTGAAGACCTTCCTGCAGGAATTTCCCAAGCTCTGGTACATAGCGCGAGACACAAATGGTCAGGCTGTGCAGCGCGGTGATATTCCCATCGGTTATGGCAACGATACGAGTGACCTCCTGAAAGCCGTGGATCATGCGACGCTCGGCTTTCGAGAGGGCGATCTGCGGCCCGAAGCGGTGGTTTCGAAGATTGATACGAAGGCGGGACCGATACAGGTCATTACCTCAACCCGCGCATCGCGCGACGAGAATGAGGGCCTCGAAGTCAATATCGACATGCAGGTCGACATGGCCCGCAATCCGGATGGAACTACAGCCTGGATCAGGGTTATTCCGGTTCTGATCATCGTCATCATAGCGCTGCTTCTGCCCATCATCATCGTCATGGGCGTGACGACGCTGGTAACAACGCCAGCCGTGGTGCGGCGCTCCCTGGCTGGTCTGGTTGCCACCGCCAGCCAGGCGGGGCGCATCGATATCAACAACCGCGCCATGCAATTGCCGATCGAACAGGTGCCGTTGGAAATCACGCCGCTGGTCCAGGCTTTCAACCACGCGCTTGCACGCCTTGGCCAGGGATATGACCAGCACAATCGCTTCCTGACGGATGCGGCGCACGAACTGCGGACTCCTATTGCCATTCTGCGCACGCGTGCCGAGCTTCTCACGGAAGATCCGCAAAGCGCCCGTTTGCTGCAGGACATCGAGCGCCTGTCGCATCTGGCGCAGCAGTTGCTCGACCGGCAATTGCTTGACCAGCCGGTTGGGCCAGGCGAAGTGGTTGACCTGGTCGAACTGACCGGCCAGATCGTTGCGGACTTTGCGCCATTGGCAATTGCCGCCGGCTATGATCTTTCATTCGAACCGGCATCAAAGAGTGTCCATGCCCAGGTCAATGCGCTGCAGATCGAGCAGGCTGTCGCCAACCTCATCCGCAACGCTATCGAACATTGCGATGGAAAGGGAACAATCACCGTGCTGGTGGACGAAGCGGGCGGCATCGAGGTTCGCGATGAGGGGCCGGGTATTCCCGAGGAAGAGCATGAACACGTGTTCGAGCCGTTTTATCGCCTGCGGCCGCGTTCCAGCGGTGCCGGTCTTGGTCTTAACCTGACCCGGCAGATCGCGCGGCTGCACGGCGGACGCGTCGACATATTGACCGGGCCATGGCGCGGCGCGCGAATCCGGCTTGAATTACCGCTTTACAAGCCGGCCTGAGACAATAGCCGGACGGCTATTTCACCTCTTCGATGCTGTCGACCAGATTGTCGCGCATGCTGATCAGTTCCGATCTCAGGGATTTTGCCTCGTCCATGCTGCAGCCGAAAGCCTTGCCCATGGCGACCGGTACGGCTTCTGCGCGCGCACGCATGGCGCGGCCGTCCGCAGTCAAGCCTATCAAGAGCTGCCTTTCGTCCACCGTGTCGCGGCGGCGGGTGATCAGACCAGCCGTTTCCAGCCGCTTAAGCAGCGGCGTGAGCGTGCCAGAGTCCAGGCTGAGCTTCTCGCCAATCGCTTTGACGGTCTGATTTTCTTCCTCCCAGAGGACAACCATCACAAGATATTGCGGATAGGTCAGGCCCAGCGCCGCAAGACGAGGCTGATAAGCCCGTGTCACTGCGTTTGCCGTCGAATAGATGGCGAAACACAGGAAATTCTCCAATTTAAGAAGCGATTCCTGATTGCTCGTGCCTGCCTTGTCCATTGTCATCACTCCGTCTGCGCTCGCGGGTATTATACTCAAAGCAATTAAATTGCGCATCATTTAATTTTGTATTGCGTATAATTTAATTGTGTGCAATCTATTTGACGTCGAGCAATTGAAGCAATCCAAGGAGTCTACTATGAGCATTCTCTACACCACCAAAGCCACAGCAACAGGCGGACGTGACGGCCATGCATCGAGCGAAGACGGTCGCCTGAAGGTTACGCTATCGACACCAAAGGAACTGGGCGGCAATGGCGCCGAAGGCACCAATCCGGAGCAGCTTTTTGGTGCGGGTTATTCCGCATGCTTTATTGGTGCGATGAAATTTGTCGCCTCGCAGAAGAAAATCAAGCTCTCCGATGACACATCGGTGACGGCAACCGTGGGCATCGGCCCGCGCGATGACGGCAAGGGCTTTGGCCTCGATGTCGCGCTCGCCGTCAGCTTGCCCGGCATTGACGCGGCGACCGCGCGCGAAATCGTGGATGCTGCACACGTCGTTTGCCCTTATTCGGAAGCCACGCGCAGCAATCTGAACGTCCGCATATCGATCAACTAAGCTTTTGCGTTGGTGCGGGTATGGCGGACAAAATCAGCAAACCCGCACAGACAGAACCAGTGAAAGGACATGAGATCATGAGCACATTCACGACCAAAGACGGCACCGGTATCTACTACAAGGACTGGGGCAGGGGGCAGCCCGTTGTGTTCAGTCACGGCTGGCCGCTCAACGCCGATGCTTGGGAAGACCAGATGGTGTTCCTGGCTTCCAACGGTTACAGGACCATAGCGCACGACCGGCGCGGTCACGGTCGCTCCAGCCAGCCCTGGAATGGCAATGAGATGGACACCTATGCCGACGATCTGGCTGAGCTGATCGAGAAGCTGGACCTGAAAGATGCCATCCTGGTTGGCCATTCCACCGGTGGTGGTGAAGTGGCCCGTTATATCGGCCGCCACGGCACCAAGCGTGTCGCCAAGGCTGTACTGGTAGGAGCCGTTCCGCCGCTGATGCTGAAGACCGCCGCCAATCCCGGGGGGCTGCCGATCGAAGTGTTTGACGGCATCCGCGCCGGTGTGGCCGCCGATCGCTCGCAGTTCTTCAAGGACCTGACCATACCGTTTTACGGTGCCAATCGTCCCGGCGCGGCGGTCTCGCAGGGTATGCGCGATGCGTTCTGGTATCAGGGTATGCAGGGCGGCTTGAAGAATGAACTCGATTGCATAAAGGCGTTCTCGGAGACGGATTTTACCGAAGATCTGAAGAGATTTGACGTACCAACCCTGTTCATCCACGGTGACGACGATCAAATCGTGCCGATCGATGATGCAGCCAGAATCGCCGCGACGCTGGTCGAAGGCTCCAAACTGACGATCTATCCGGGCGCGCCGCATGGTCTGGCAGCAACCCACAAGGATCAACTCAACAAGGACCTTCTGGCCTTCGCCCAGGCTTGATCCTGCAAGCGAAACCCGCCGTACTCGGAAGAGTGCGGCGGGTTTATTCTGTCAGGCGAGGCCGCGTTTTTCGATCATCGCATCGGGTGTTGGCATCTTGCCGCGGAAAGCCTTGTAAAGCTCCTCCGGGTCGCGGCTGCCGCCAGCCGAATAGATATATTGCTTGAGCTTCTTGGCGAGGTCGGCATTGAACACGTCGCCGGTTTCCTCGAATGCCTTGAAAGCATCGGCATCCAGCACTTCCGACCACATGTAGGAATAATATCCGGCGGAATAGCCGTCGCCGGAGAAGACATGGGTGAAGTGCGGGGTGCGGTGACGCATGATAATCGCGTCCGGCATGGAAAGGCTCTTCAGCGTATCGGCCTCGAACTGGATGGGATCTGCCGGAGGAACGCCGTCCGCATGGAACGCCATGTCAACCAGCGCCGAAGAGGTGAACTCCACGGTGTTGAACCCGGCATTGAATGTATTGGCCGCCAAAACCTTGTCGAGAAGCGCCTTGGGCATGGTTTCGCCTGTGCGGTAGTGGACCGCGTATTTTTCTAGAACCGCTGGCACTGTCAGCCAGTGTTCGTACAGCTGTGACGGCAGCTCCACGAAGTCGCGCGATACCGATGTACCCGATACCGCAGGCCAGGTCACATCGGACAGGAGGCCATGCAAGGCGTGCCCGAATTCGTGGAAGAGGGTGCGTGCACCATCCAGCGAAAGCAGTGCAGGCTCGCCCTTTGGCGGTTTGGCGAAATTCATGACGTTGTAGATAATCGGCGTCTGGCCGCCGTCGAGCTTGTGCTGCGATTGCAATGCGCTCATCCAGGCGCCGGAACGTTTGGATTGACGGTTGAAATAATCGCCCAGGAACACACCGCGGCGGCTGCCGTCCGCATTCTGCACCTCCCACACCCGCACATCGGGATGCCAGGTTGGAATGCCATTTTTCTCTTCAAAGCGGATACCAAAGAGGCGGGTTGCCACGTCGAAACAGGCCTCGATGATCTTTTCCAGCTGCAGGTACGGTTTCAGCTCCGCCTCGTCAAACGCAAAACGCTCATTGCGCAGTTTCTCCGCATAGAACCGCCAATCCCAAGGAGCAACCTTGTGGTTGCGCCCCTCGGCGGCGATCAGGCGCTCCAGATCAATCTCTTCTTCGGCAGCGCGGTTGCGCGCCTTGTCCCAGACCGGTTCAAGCAGGTCCATGACGGCCTTGGGTGTCTTGGCCATGGTGTCATCGAGCTTGTAGGCGGCAAAACTGTGATAGCCGAGCAGCTTGGCCTTTTCCGCGCGCAGCGCCACCATATCGGCAACAATTGCGCGGTTGTCGGTTGCGCCGCCATTCTCGCCGCGCGCGGCCCAGGCGCGAAATGCCTTTTCCCGCAGGCCTCGGTCTTCGGAGAAGGACAGGAACGGTTCAATGATCGAGCGGGAAAGGGTGACTGCCCAGGCATCCGGCCGATTGCGCTCCTCGGCGGCACCGCGCATGGCGGCACGAACGAAATCGGGCAGGCCCTTCATGTGCGCTTCGTCGGTGATGAAAAGCGCCCAGTCGGCTTCGTCCTTCAGGACATTCTGGCCAAACTGCGCGCCAAACCCCGCCAGCTTCTCATTGATGTCCGCAAGGCGTGCCTTGCCCTCATCATCCAGCCGCGCGCCGCTGCGCACGAAGCCTTTCCATGTCTTCTCAAGAACGCGATCCGTTTCGGCATCGAGGCCGAGGAAATCGCGCTGCTGGTAAAGCGAGTCGATACGGGCAAACAGCTGCGGATTCATCATGATGGACGAATAGTGGCGGGACATCTTGGGCGCGATAACGCGCTCCAATGCCTGGATGGTATCGTTGGTATTGGCTCCGGCCCGCATCCAGAAAATGGAGGAGACACGATCGAGACCCTCGCCGGAAAGCTGCAGGGCTTTCAGCGTATTGTCGATGGTCGGCGCCTCATGGTGGTTGATGATCGCGTCGACATCGGCCAGATCAGCCGCAAGCGCCGCATCGAAGGCCGGGGCGAAATCGTCGTCCGTGAAGGCAGTGAAGTCGGGAAGTCCGAGCGGTCCGGTCCAGTCCGTCAGTGCGGTGTTGATGGCTGGTTTCTGTGGGGACATGGGAAGGCTCCGTCATGGCTGATGAACTCTGGCTTTAACATCTAAGCCTGCAACGGAGTGATCACAAGTCGGCAGGTACAGAAAGCGCGGCACGAAAGCATATCCAATGGCCAGCCAACAAAAAACGGGGCTTGCGCCCCGTTCTCAGCCCGTATTTGCGGGATCAGCTGTTGCGCTTGCGGGCAGCCAGCGTGCGCAGGCGCAGGGCGTTGAGACGGATAAAGCCCGCGGCGTCCTTCTGGTCATAGGCGCCGCGATCGTCCTCGAAAGTCACCAGCGCGTCGGAGTAAAGCGACTTCTTCGACTTGCGGCCGGACACCATGACATTGCCCTTGTACAGCTTGAGGCGCACCACGCCTTCGACATCTTCCTGGCTCTTGTCGATCATGGCCTGCAGCATTTCGCGTTCCGGCGAATACCAGAAGCCATTGTAGATCAGTTCCGCATAGCGCGGCATGAACTCATCCTTGAGATGTGCGGCGCCGCGATCCAGCGTGATCGATTCCATGGCGCGGTGGGCTGCGAGCAGGATCGTGCCGCCAGGGGTTTCATAGACGCCGCGCGACTTCATGCCGACGAAGCGGTTTTCGACCAGATCCAGGCGCCCGATCCCATTGTCGCGGCCGAGATCGTTGAGGGTTTTCAGCAATGTTGCCGGCGAAAGCGGTTTGCCGTCGATAGCAACAGCATCGCCCTTCTCGAAGGCAATCTCGATCTCGGTTACCTTGTCAGGCGCCTCCATCGGAGAAATCGTGCGCTGGTGCACATATTCGGGCGCTTCCTGCCATGGATCTTCCAGAACCTTGCCCTCGGAGGAAGAGTGCAGCAGGTTTGCGTCGACGGAGAAAGGTGCTTCGCCGAGCTTGTCCTTGGCGATCGGAATCTGGTGTTCGCGGGCAAATTCCAAAAGATCGGTGCGTGACTTGAATGTCCAGTCGCGCCACGGGGCGATGACCTTGATGTCAGGGTTCAGCGCATAGGCGGACAGTTCGAAACGAACCTGGTCATTACCCTTGCCGGTTGCCCCGTGGGCAATAGCATCGGCTCCGGTGCGGGCCGCGATTTCAACCAGGTGCTTTGAAATCAGCGGCCGCGCGATGGACGTGCCGAGCAAGTAGACGCCTTCATAGACCGCGTTGGCACGGAACATCGGGAACACGAAGTCGCGGACGAATTCTTCACGCACGTCTTCGATATAGATTTCCTTGATGCCGAGCATCTCGGCTTTCTTGCGGGCCGGTTCCAGTTCTTCGCCCTGGCCCAGATCGGCGGTGAAGGTAACAACTTCCGCACCCAGTTCCGTTTGCAACCATTTGAGGATAATCGATGTATCGAGACCGCCGGAATAGGCCAGCACGACTTTCTTGACGTCTTTCCACTTGTTCATTCTGTTTCCCTGACCGCTGCGCAGTCTCGCTATCGTTTGGTGAAGATGGACGTTCTTTTATCAGGTGAGGGAATGTTGGCAAGATCGGCTTTGGCTGCGCAGCGGTCCTGCCGGGCAAATCAGCTGCGGATGGCCACGTATCCGCGCTCGCCATACCGGTCACGAGCCTCGGACAGTGTTCCTGTCTTCAGTGCCGAAATGAAATCCTGCAGGTGAATGCGCCGCCAGCCAGCCGTGACCTCTTCCACGGCAAAACCTTGCGCCGCCAATGCATCGGCAAGGTGCTTGTCGGTCATGAGGATGACTTTCACGCCGGGATCAATCTCTTTGGACGGCAGCGCGGCCGTCTGTTTGAACTGTGCATCAAAATTGGCATGAAGCCGGATTTTCGCGGCGTCCAGAACGGGTCCGACGAAAAGGACCTCGTTTTCCGAGAGATGCATTGTGTTGATCCTGGCCGCCAGCGGCTTGCCGATATCGGGCACGAGCAGGGCCTTTGCAACGGGTGCAACGGTTACTATGCTTGCCGTGGCAAGCAAGGCGGCGGAGGCTGCCAGGCCGTGCATTTTCAATCGGGTGTTAACCACCCACAGCGTCGCCATGACGCCCGCGATCCCCGCAGCCAGACCGGCCACGTACAATGGCGGCAGCAATTGCATGCCGATCAAGAACACGCCCGTGATGGGAATGGCTGCGATCAGGATGATGACGCGCAACACCCGCTGGACCAGTCTTTCGAAACCTGGACCGGTCACCTCCTGGAACCCGCAGGCGAGAAGCACGCAAAGCAGCGGTATGACGGGAATGACGTAGCGGTGGGAAGGAAGGCTATTGAGAGAAAAGATGATCGAAACGGCTATGATCCAGCCGAGGAAGAAGGGGGTTATGCCGTTGAGCGAATCCATATCCGGCCGTCGTCCCGCTTTCCGGGCGCCATAGAAAAGCAGCCCCAGCCAGACAAATGTCGGCCCCACGAGACCGGCGAAACTGTGGATCAATCCCATCGCGATGATATCGGGATTGAAATTGATCTTGTCTGAAATCTGGTCGGCAACGAAATCGGCCGAAAGCATGCTCGCTGTGTGCAGGGACTGATAGATGAACCAGGTACCGACAATCCCAAGGCACACGGTGATGGTCACGGGTTGCCACAGGCGATGGCGGCGCTGGCGCAGGGCCGGCATTGCCATGCAGTAGACCAGCATATAGCCGAGCATCGCCACGGGCAGGAGGCCTTTGGCCAGGATCGCCAATCCCGTGCCTGCATAGGCGAGAATGCCATAGACATGGCGGTGGCCGTCGCGAAAGAGAAGACCGACAAAGCCGAGCATGCCGATGAGCATGAACATGGTCAGGGGCATGTCGGGAATGGCATTGATACAGGCGCGCAGGAAGACGGCATTCGTTGCCAGAAGCGAAGCCGCAAGCAATGCGGTCCGGTCATTGTGGGTTATGATCCGGGTCAAGGAGAAGGTGATCAACAGTGTTGCAGCCCCTGCAACCAGCCACAGGAAACGCGACCCGAGCACGGAAATCCCGAAAACCTTCATGCCGGCTGCGCTCATCCAGTATGTGAAGGGCGGTTTCTTCAGCCGGACATTGCCTTCGGCCGTATGCGGCGTCAGGTATTCGCCCGTATGCAGCATGATGACGGCACCATTGGAGTAATGGCGTTCATCGGGAAAATGTGTGATCAGGCTGCTGGCAAGCGGGAGAAGGCTCAATATCAGGGCGATGGCCAGCAGGATCGCCATATAGCGTCCCGGCGCCCAATCCGCCGCATCGTCCAAAATGCTCAGGCTTGGATTCTTCTGAAGCATCGTCTGATTGTCGCGCTTGTTGTCCCCTCAGTTTTCATAACGCGAACGAACAGTAGTGCCAATAAAAAATTGCGTCTTCAACAGATGACGCATTGTACAGTTTCAGCCGTTACTTCGTCTGCTGTTCTGTCGTGCGGTGCCAATGCGATGTCCATAATTCGCTAATGGAGGTCAGCACACAGAAGACAATCACGGTGGAAAGAGACCCGAGCACCACATCGGAAAGATAGTGACGGCCAAAGGCAACACGCAGGAAATCAGTGGTTATGATGATGGCGGCGATGGGCCAGATGAGCTTTTTCCTTGTCTGGTGCGGCCACAAGGGCAAAAGACAGACAAGCCAGGCGATCCCGGCCGCTTCCCCGGAAATAAAGGAACAATTGTGCTGACAGACGTGTGACCATTCAGCTGCTGCCACGAAGGGCTGGTCGCCGCCGAAAAGCCATGTGTTGGCGGGGCGGGGCCGGCCGATGAACTCTTTCATGAACGCGTTGACCAGGAGGCCGGGGCCAATGGCCAGCGTAAGGAGCGAGACAATCGAAATACGAATCCGTTCATGATTCCAGCGAAGGCCGGAGGCGACATCGCGCAGGGCAATGGTGACGACCACTGAAGCAGCCACGATGGGCAGGGCATAGAAGACACGGCGCAGCGTCTTGAAAAGTGGCACCGATGCGGCGGGAAAATCGCCGCAAATTTTTGCGGTCGCGGTGGCGATACAGTCAGAACTGAGGAAGAAGAACGACGAAACGGCCTTGTCGATCTCAGGCGCACGGTTAAACAGGATGGCCAGGGCCGCCCACACGAGGATAAGGCTGACCGCAAGGGCCGGCTGACTCCAGACACCGAAGCCATAGAGCGCCTTACCGCATGAAGCAGATGTTGTTCGGTAATAGACCATGCGGCTCTCAAGGCTGAAAAACTTGCCTGTTCTGGCGTGCAATGATTGCAGTGTCATTACAGAGCATACTTTTCCAGTGACTGCAGAAAAGTATTTAAT
This sequence comes from Phyllobacterium sp. 22229, assembly GCF_052056495.1. NCBI lineage: Bacteria > Pseudomonadati > Pseudomonadota > Alphaproteobacteria > Hyphomicrobiales > Phyllobacteriaceae > Phyllobacterium > Phyllobacterium sp. 22229. Next base: position 39,593 of record NZ_JBQEPA010000006.1, on the reverse strand, counting down.
TAAGGCCGCGCAATGTCAGTATTTTGATGTCCTGAATACAAATAGCGGCCGTTAAGCCGCCAAAGGTACTGGAAATCCGTGCTTCGGATGGTGTGCGATTGCCGCTTTAGCGGGTCGCCACCATGAAAAGCCGCGGGAATGGCAACAGGACCGTGCCGTCAGGCAGAGCTGGATAAGCTTGAGCCACCGCGTCCGTATACCGTTTGAGATAGGACGCCTGTTCCGTTTCATTGAGCAGGTCCAGATATGGCCGGAGCCCCGTTCCCTTAAACCATTCGACCACTGCCGGGGCTCCTCCGGCAAGCGGATGGTGGTAGGTGGTTTGCCAGATATCGACCCTGGACGCTATCGGCCGCAGGATTCGGTAATACCACTCCGCGCTCTGCCGCGGCGACCTTTGCCCCGCCGCTCGCGCCAATTTGGCAGCCCATGGGCCTTCACCAGCTATTTCCCGCATCAGACGGTGTGTGGGTTCATCTAGATTGTTCGGAATCTGGATGGCAAGGCTGCCGTCCACGGCCAGTTTGCTGACAAGGGCCGGCAACAGGGCGGCATGGTCCGGAAGCCATTGCAGCACCGCATTGGCAAGAATGACATCATAGGGACCCTGTGCATTCCACCGGGCGATATCAGCGACGTCAAAGCGGATTTCAGGAAGCCGTTTGCGGGCTGCCTGGACCATGTCCTCGGAGCTGTCCATTCCTGTTGTAACGGCCCTGGGAAAGCGGGCGATGAGAACTTCCGTCGAATTGCCGGGGCCGCAACCGATATCAATCACGGATCGGGCGTACACACCAGGAACTGCTGCCAGGAGATCGCGGACCGGGCGTGTCCGCTCATCTTCAAATTTCACATATTGTTCAGCTGACCAGCTCACGACGGTTTTCCTTTTGTTGCCCGCCGGATAGGCAGGGACGATAGGGGCGAGTCATGGCTGATGGCTTGGCCCCAAAGCGGCATATTGGCAGAATAGGCTTTCCTCTATATGATTTCCAATGCATGCTTTTTACGATTTCAATACTTTCATGGTATGGCAATGATCGATCTGAAGCGCCTTCGCGCATTTGTTGTCTTGGCAGAGGAAGGCCATGTGACGCGGGCCGCCGAACGGCTGGGCATTCAACAGCCACCGCTGACGCGGCTTCTGCAGGGGCTGGAGGCGGAACTGGGTGTGCTCCTGATGCACCGCATGCCGCGCGGCGTTCGTCCCACCGAGGCCGGAAACGTGCTGCTTGATGAAGCCAGGATCATTCTGGAGCGTGCCGGTGGCGTTGCCGACATGGTTCACCGGGCAGCGCGCGGCGAACAGGGCCGCCTGGCCATCGGTTTCACCAGCTCTGCCGCCCTGCATCCTTTCGTGCCGAAAGCGTTGCGGGCTTTCCATGAAAGCCTGCCAAAACTTTCTGTCGTGCTGGAAGAAGCTGGTACGGCAGAACTGGTGGATGCGCTCATGCATGAGCGGCTTGACGCAGCCTTCATTCGCTCTCCGGTCGGACGGACGCCAGGCCTGCGGATCGATGCCGTGCTGGAGGAACCAATGCTTGTCGCACTGCCCGTGGGGCATAGGTTCGCGCGGGACACTGCCTCGCGGCTGCTGCTCACAGAATTGGCGACCGAACCTTTCATTCTCTATCGCCGCATGGCGGGACCTGGCCTCTATGACACCATTCTGACCGCATGCCGGGAAGCGGGGTTCAGCCCGATTGTGGCGCAGGAGGCGCCGCGCTTGACTGCAACGCTGAGCCTGGTGGCCGCAGGATTCGGTATTTCCCTCGTGCCTGCATCGATGCGGCGCCTTGGCGGCGATGACATCGCCTACCGCGCTGTTGCGGGCAGTTCCAAACTGATAGCCCCGTTGCTCCTGGCCATGCGGCAGACGCATCCGGCGCCGGCCCTTGCGCGGTTTCGCGGTCTCGTGCAGCGCATGACAGCGGAAATGCGCGCAGCCAATCCGGCTGATGCCGGAGTGGATCGGGGAAATCGCTAGATCTCTCAGAATCGTGTGGCCAAAAGGGTGGTTCCGCGTTAGCTTCCGCCAGTTTTTCGTCGGAGCTTCCCATGACCTTCATTCCCGAATGGCCGATTATCCTGCAATTTGCGATTGCGACCTTTGTTCTCTCGATCACCCCGGGTCCCGATATGACACTTTTCGTGGGGCGGGCCCTGTCCGAGGGAAAGGCGGCCGGGTTCGCCTGTCTGTCCGGGGCCAATTGCGGGATTGTGGTGCATACGACGATGGTTGCACTCGGGCTTTCCGCGCTGATTATCGCATCGCCGTCCGCATTCCTCGTGCTGAAAATCGTCGGTGCAGGATATCTCGTGTGGCTTGCCTTTCAGGCTATCCGCAAGGGATCAGCCTTTTCTCCGGAGAAGAAAAGCGGCGCCGCACACACATTGTTTCAGAACTGGCTGACCGGGATCGGCATCAACCTGCTCAACCCGAAGATCATCCTGTTTTTCATGACGTTTCTGCCGCAGTTCGTGTCGGCAAGCGACCCGCATGCGCCGGGCAAGCTTTTCTTTCTTGGCCTGCTGTTCATTCCGCTGTCGCTGCCGGTGGTGACGCCGATGATTCTGGCGGCTGACCGGTTTGCCGGTCTCCTGAAGAAGAATCCGACGGTTACGCGGGTGACCGATTGGCTGTTTGCCGGGGTGTTTTCAGCCTTTGCAGCAAAAATCCTGATGGCCCAGGCGAAGTAGACGCCTCTATGCGGCGGGGCTGCCGGGGCGCGGGGGCATCACCAGCCCGGCGCTTCGCCCCGAGACAAGCCAGTAGACAAAGCCTCCGACAACGCCGGTGGCGAGGATGGCCGCGAATGTGTCGATATCTTCGGTCTGCGGCCGCCACTTCCAGACGATGATGACAACGGCGGTCGCTGCGCCGCCAAGGGCATAGAACAGCAAATCCCGCCATGCGGTCAGCTCAGCAAACAAGATGAGGATACAGGCAGGAATGAAGACGCTGTAGCCAATCATCGTGGCAAAGATCGGAACCGTGGAATACAGGAATGGACCTTCGCTGCCGATGACTTCCGTGCTGCCAAGCCAAAGAAGATTGAGAAACAGCGATGCGGCAAAGGTTGCGCAAACGAAACCGAAAACGATCAGGGCAAAGCGGAAGATATAGAAGGCGATCTGGCTCAATCTTCACCGTGCCCGGCGATCATGGCAGCCTCAAATGCCAAACGCTCTGTCTTCTTCATGCGTTCCGATTCCGACTTCAGCTGACCGCATGCGGCCAGAATGTCCCTGCCGCGGGGGGTGCGGATGGGTGAAGCATAACCTGCATTGTTGACGTAATCAGCGAATTTCTCGATCTGCTCCCATTCCGAGCACTGGTAATTGACACCAGGCCATGGGTTGAAAGGAATGAGATTGATCTTGGCGGGGATGCCTTTCAGCATGCGCACCAGTTCCTTGGCATCAGCCAGCGAGTCGTTCACCCCCCTGAGCATCACATATTCAAAAGTGATGCGCTTGGAATTCGACAGGCTTGGATAGGCCCGGCAAGCGTCCAGTAGTTCCTTGAGCGGATACTTCTTGTTGATCGGCACCAGCATATCGCGCAGGTCGTCGTTCACCGCATGCAGTGAAATGGCGAGCATGACGCCGATTTCCTCACCGGTGCGGTAAATCTCAGGCACGACGCCCGACGTCGACAGGGTGATGCGGCGCTTCGACAGCGACAGGCCATCACCGTCGGATGCAATCAGGAGTGCCTTCTTGACGTTCTCGAAATTGTAGAGCGGCTCACCCATGCCCATCATGACAATATTGGAGACCTTGCGGCCTTCCGCCGGAACGATGGCACCGTCCGGTGTGTTCCGGTCCGGGAAATCGCCGAGCCGGTCGCGGGCAATCAACAGCTGCGAGAGAATTTCCTCCGCCGTCAGGTTGCGGACCAGTTTCTGCGTGCCTGTATGGCAGAAGGAGCATGTGAGCGTGCAACCGACCTGGCTGGAAATGCACAGCGTGCCGCGACCTTCCTCGGGAATGTAAACGGTTTCAATCTCTACCGGCCGTCCGGCACCGCGCGGCGGAAAGCGGAAGAGCCATTTGCGCGTGCCGTCAGTAGAAATCTGTTCCTCGACGATTTCCGGCCGGGCAATGGTGAAATGCCGGTCGAGGAGCTCGCGCATATCGCGGGAAATGTTGAGCATATCGGCAAAATCCGACACACCGCGAACGTAGAGCCAGTGCCAGAGCTGCGCAACGCGCATCTTTACCTGACGCTCGGCCACGCCGATTTCGGTCAAAGCCTCACCCATCTCGGCGCGGGACAGGCCGATCAGTGTCGGCTTGCCATTCATGGCGGCAAGCATGGCATCACGGGATTTCTCCCGGGCGAAGGACTGAGTCTCAGGCAAAACGGACATTGGGTTTTCTAACGTTCTCTAGTGAAGCGCGGCTCATACCATGTTCTGGCCGTGCCGTCACCTCCACAAGCAAAAAGGCCGGACACATGCTGTCCGGCCTTTGCAAAAAGCAAGGTTTGCTGGAGTTACTTGCAGGTGGCGATGGCTTTGAGCGCCGCAGACACACCTTTGAGCGAATAGGTGTAGCTGGTCTTGGTTCCGCGCTTGGACACCGCATTGATGGACATGGTATGGCCGGTACGCAGTGCTGCCACAAGTTGCGGCTCTTCCGCTGCGTTTTCCATCCACCCATGGCTGCCGTTGGTGAACATGGAGAAGCTGCGTGAATCGATGGTGACCGTTACCTTTGAATTGACCTGGAGGTCATATCCGGCCTTGAATTGCGGTTCGAAGCTGACGTTCTGGCCGGGTTTCTGGCTGACCATGAAGAAGTTGTCGCCGTGATCAATCTTCGCGGGCTGCTTATCGACTGGCACCGACAGGACATAGCAAACCTTGCCCTTGCCCTGCTGGTAGCTATAGGCGCCCCATGCGTTAAACTGGCTGATTTGACTCGGGGTCTGGGCAAGAGCCGTCCCTGTCAGCCCAAGCATGAGCATAGAGGTCGCTGCGATTGATTTTCCAAACATGTTACCTACCAGTTCTATCGTTCATTTCATAACTGACGAACCGGCAAGAGCCGCCAGGCCCCACTGTCCAGTTCGCTTTCTCTTAATTTGACTTAATCTGGGTTACCAAACGGTGAAGACGGGGTCAAAAAAGCGATTTTGTCAGCGGGAAGATCACGTTGTCCGTGCAAAATCCCACGGTGGCACTCCAGCGGAATAAAAGCGGCGACACTTTGACAATTCATCCCATCACGCGGATGTGATGCAAAAACGGCTGGCAACGGCTCCGGATTCTCCAGACTTGCCGCCCGATATCCTAGTTATCCTTGTCCAGATCCGCGATTGCTTTCTTTGCCGCCTCACGATGCGCTGGTGTCACATGGTTGCGAATGGCATTCAGTGCTGCCATGAGCACCGCAGCATCGTCGGTGAAGCCAAGACCGACAATAAAATCGGGAATGATGTCAAACGGCATGACAAAATAGGCCAGCGCGGCAAGGAGCGTACCGCGGACCCATGTGGGTGTTGCCGGATCAAGGGCGCAGTAATACCCGGCAATCACCTCGTCGAGGAAAGGGATGGACTTGGCGGCCTTGCGCGCGGTTTTCCAGAACCGGGCACGCACGGTTTCTTCGCGGGCGCGCTGTTCATACGTGCTGCCCGGCCGCAGAATTTCACCAATCTTGACGTCGTCCATTCCTCTTCCTTCAGGTCTGTTCAGGGATGAACATGGGAAGACATGCCCGTTGCTGCAAGAGTTCTACCGATATTATCGTCAAAGAGCGGCGAAACGGTCCATCGCCCGGGCCATCGTGATATCAAGGCCGGTGACGCCGCCAGCGTCGTGGGTGGCAAGGGTAACATCAACGCGATTGTAGACGTTGAACCATTCGGGATGATGGTCCATCTTTTCGGCGATGAGGGCCACGCGAGTCATAAAGCCGAACGCCGCGTTGAAATCCTTGAATTTGAAGGATTTGTTGATCGCGTCACGGTCACTTGTCCTGGACCAGCCGGCCAGCTCCTGCAGTGTCTGGTCGAGTTCGTTCGGATTTAACCGGTTGCGCACCATGGTATGTTTCCTCATATACGGTCATTGCGTTGCGTCCGACACTAGAGCCTTTCCTGCTTAAACAGTACTGGCTCTTTTTAAGCAGGAAAGGCTCTGGAGCAACGGCCCATGAAAACCCATCCACTTCGCTCTGTCCTCTTTGTCTGTCTGGGCAATATCTGCCGGTCGCCGCTGGCGGAAGGTGTGTTCCGGTCGGTTCTTGCGGCGGAAGGAAAAGACCAGGGCGTCCATATCGATTCCGCCGGAACCAATAGCTACCACACCGGGGAAGCGCCGGACGACCGCTCGATTCTCGTCGCGAGACAGCATGGAATCGACATTTCCGGCCAGCGTTGCCGGCAGCTCAAGGCGGAGGATTTCGTCAGTTTTGACATGATCCTTGGCATGGACCGCGCCAATGTTGCCGCTATCCTGGCCCGGCGCCCGGCCAACGCGACTGCCGGAACCGGGCTCTTCAGCGACATTGCACTGGGTGAAGCCAGCCAGATACCCGATCCCTATTACGGCGAGGAGGCCGATTTCGAACGGGTCTACCGGATGGTTCTCAAAGCCTCCAGAGGCCTCTCGAAGCGCTTCTGATAGGTCCGCGCCGATTCCAGCGGCCAGGCCTCCTCGACGATGTAGGGGCCGCCGCCGACGGAATCGCGCGATGACATCAGAACAAAGCGTCCGATGGTGAAGGGCATGGTGGAAAAGTTGCCGCGCGAGGCGAGATAGTGCGCCACTTCTTCGTTGCGGGCATTGCGCAGGCGCGCCAGCGTGACATGCGGTGTGAATTTCCGCGGATCGGCCGGCAGCATCAGCCGCTGGCAGATGCGCTCGATTTCCGCATGCAGCGCCTGGATATCCGGAGAGGGCGACACGGCCGCAAATACGCTGTGCGGTTTCTTGGACCCGAATGCATTGACGCCTGAAAGCTGGAGCGTGAATTCCGGCCGGCGTATCCGGTCGAGTGCGTTGGCGACCTCATCGGCCACGTGGCCTTCGACATCACCGATGAAGCGCAGCGTGATGTGATAGTTTTCAACATCGATCCATCGGGCGCCTGGCAAACCGCCGCGCAGGAGCGACAGTGAGAGAGCGGCGTCCCTCGGGATCTCGAGGGCAGTAAAGAGACGCGGCATAAGGCATCCTCCCCGAATCGAGTTGTAACCTCAGGGAATCATTGAATGAGTCCAAGAGCAAGGCACAATTTCACATTCTTTTGCGCCGCGACAAATAAGACACGCAAGATGTGGTGTGAAGATGACAACAATGTGGATAGCTTGCCCTTGAGGTTAAGGGCACCGGAGTGATCAAATAGGCCCTGGGCCGGTCTTGCCCAAGGCTCTACAGCGAAAGCCTTACTGCTCGGTGTCGGATGTGTCCGAGGTAACCGTCGGCTGTTTGATGGTCTTCTGCATGATGGGAAGGAAGCCCTTCACCATGACAGCGACGCCTTGGGTAGTCGGATGCATGCCATCCGCCTGCAGCAGCGAGGCTTTTGTCGCGATACCCTCCATGAAGAACGGATAAAGCGGAACATCGTATTTCTTGGCGAGATCAGGGAAGATCGCGTTGAATTTTTCTTCGTAGTCGCCGCCCATGTTCGGCGGGGCAAGCATTCCGGCGAGTATCACCTGAATTTTGCGCTTCTGCAGCTTCTCGATCATTTCGGCCAGGTTCTTTTCGCTGATCTCCGGCGAGATGCCGCGCAATGCGTCATTGGCGCCCAGCTCAAGGATGACCAGATCGGTGCCATCCGGGACAGACCAGTCAAGGCGGGCAAGGCCGCCGGTGGTGGTATCGCCAGCAACTCCGGCATTGGCGATCGAAATGTCGACGCCCTTGTCTTTCAAGGATTTTTCCAGCTGTGCGGTAAAGGAATCCTGCACGGGAAGCTCGAAACCGGACATCAGGCTGTCGCCGAACCCGACCACGGAGAGGGCATGGCCGGACACGGGATTTTGATTGGCCAAGGTCAGAGAGGGCAGGGCAACAAGGCCGAGCGACACAACGATCTTTATCAATGGTTTGAATATCATCTTCGGGTACCCATATCTGACCGGATGCGACTTAAGTCTGTGTCGACCATAGCGTAAAGGATCTGCATTCGTGACTAAATCTGTCATCACACTCGATCACATTGAGTTGACTCTCGGGACGGGTGCTTCCTCGGTTCATGTGCTCAAAGGCATATCCCTTGCCATCGTCGGCGGGCAATCGGTGGGCATCGTCGGGCCTTCGGGCTCGGGAAAGTCGACCTTGCTGATGGTACTGGCCGGACTTGAGCGGATCGATTCCGGCTCGGTCGAGATTGCCGGGCAAAAACTGGAAACGATGAGCGAGGACGCAACGGCAGCCTTTCGCGGCAAGAACATCGGGATCGTTTTCCAGTCCTTCCACCTCATTCCCAACATGACCGCACTGGAAAATGTCGCTGTTCCGCTGGAGCTTGCCGGTCATCCCGACGCCTTTGCCATCGCCAAGCGCGAATTGGCTGCGGTCGGCCTTGCGGACCGGATAACCCACTATCCCGGTGAACTGTCCGGCGGCGAACAGCAGCGCGTGGCCATCGCCCGTGCTCTTGCTCCGTCACCGAAAATCCTGATCGCCGATGAGCCAACCGGCAATCTGGATACGACGACCGGCCGTCAGATCGCCGATCTGCTCTTCCAGAAGCAGAAGGATCTCGGTCTCACCCTGGTGCTGGTTACCCATGATCCGGCACTTTCGGCCCGCTGCGATCGCGAAATCCGGGTCCGTTCAGGATTGATCGAGGCAGATGAAGATGCCCCGCAACTGAAGAAAACCGCATGAGTGCCAACGGTTCCGCTGCGTCGCCGTCCCTCAAGCTCGCCCTGCGTTTTGCTTTGCGTGAAATGCGCAATGGCCTGTCGGGGTTCTATATTTTCCTTGCCTGCATCGCCTTGGGCGTAGCCGCGATCGGCGGCGTCAATTCGGTCGCCAATTCGGTCACATCGGGCATTTCCACGCAAGGGCAGGGCATACTTGGCGGAGATATCCGCTTTCAGCTCAATCAGCGTGAGGTGAATGCGGAAGAACGTGCCTTTGTTGAGAGCAAGGGCCGTGTGGCGGTCGCTGCCAACATGCGTTCCATGGCCCGTCTGGCCGATGGCTCCGATCAGTCTCTGGTCGAGGTAAAAGCCGTCGACAATGCCTATCCGCTTTACGGATCGCTGGACACCGAGCCGAAGCTGGACCGGAGCGGACTCTTCGCTGAAAGAGAGGGTGCATTCGGCGCTGCCATCGCCCAGATTTTTCTCGACCGGCTCAATCTGAAGCTCGGTGACCGGGTCTTGCTTGGCTCAGCCACATTCGAATTGCGGGCGGTGATCAGCAACGAGCCGGATGTATTGTCGGACGGTTTTGGATTTGCACCGCGTTTTCTTATCTCGCTCGAAGGGTTGCGCGCCGCTGGCCTGGTTCAGCCGGGCAGCCTGGTGGAGCACAGCTACAAGATTGCCCTGCGGGCGGGTGCCAGCGAAGCGGATATCGCAACCATTCGCAATGAAGCGCAGGAGAAATTCCCGCAGGCGGGCTGGACCATTCGCAGCCGCTCCAACGCTGCGCCGTCGCTGAGTGCCAATGTCGAGCGGTTCTCGCAGTTCCTGACATTGGTCGGGTTGACGGCCCTCATCGTCGGCGGTGTCGGTGTTGCCAATGCGGTGCGGGCCTATCTCGACGCAAAACGCGGTGTCATTGCCACGTTCAAGTCGCTGGGTGCACCGGGCTGGTTTGTCATTGCCGTCTATCTTATCCAGATCATTCTGATCGCGCTGCTCGGTATAGCGGCTGGCCTGATCCTGGCTGCAATCATTCCCTATGTTGCAGGCTATGCCCTGCAGAGCGTGCTGCCCATTGCGGCCAAGGGCGGCTTCTATCCGGGCGCGCTGGCGTGGGCCGCGCTGTTCGGCCTGTTGACCACATTGGCTTTTGCCATCCTGCCCCTGGGCCGGGCACGCGATATTCCAGCCACGGCCTTGTTCCGCGAACAGGGTTTCGATCAGCGCGGCTGGCCAAAACCCGTCTATATCGCGGTGGCCGCCCTTCTTGTCGCCACGCTTTGCATCCTGGCGGTGGTGTTCGCCTATGACCGGCGTATCGCCATCACGTTCATTGGTGCGGTCGCCTTCTCGTTCCTTGTGCTGCGCGCTGTCTCCAGCCTCGTGCAGTGGCTGGCGCGCCGCGCGCCGCGGGTGCGCTCCACGGCGCTTCGCCTTGCCATCGGCAATATTCACCGGCCCGGCGCGTTGACGCCGTCGGTCGTCCTGTCCCTCGGATTGGGACTGACACTCCTGGTGACGCTGGCGCTGATTGATGGCAGCTTGCGCCAGCAGCTCGCCGGCAACTTGCCGGAACGGGCGCCGAACTTTTTCTTTGTCGATATCCAGAGCACGCAGGTCGATCAATTCACCAGCCTTCTGCAGAAGGCCGCGCCGCAGGGCAAGATTGTCAGCGCGCCAATGCTGCGCGGCCGCATCGTCGCCTTCAACGGCACGGATGTCGGCAAGCTGACCATACCGCCGGAAGGAGCATGGGTCTTGCGCGGGGATCGCGGCATTACCTACGCGAAGAAGATACCGGAAAACTCGGTGCTGACGGCAGGTAACTGGTGGCCGGAGGGTTACACCGGCGAGCCGCTGGTGTCCTTCTCGGCTGAAGAAGCGCGTAACCTTGGCCTCAAGCTTGGTGATACGGTCACCGTCAATGCACTCGGCCGCAATATCACAACGCGCATTGCCAACTTCCGGCAAGTGGAGTGGGAATCGCTTGCGATCAATTTCGTCATGGTGTTCTCGCCCAATGCTTTTGCCGGTGCCCCGCATGCCTGGCTTGCCACGCTCACCGATCCCTCCGCGACAACGCAGGAAGAAGCCACGGTCATGCGTGAGGTGACGCGTGCCTTTCCCGCTGTTACCTCCGTGCGGGTGAAAGACGCCATCAGCATTGCCAATGAACTGGTCGGGCAGCTGGCCGTTGCGATCCGCGCCGCGGCGTCGGTGGCTTTGATCGCCTCCATCCTTGTGCTCGGCGGCGCACTTGCGGCCGGCAATCGCGCCCGCGTGCACGACGCGGTGGTCCTGAAAACCCTTGGCGCCACGCGGCGCACCCTGATCAAGGCCTTCAGCTACGAATATGTCATCCTGGGGCTGGCGACAGCGACTTTCGCGCTCCTGGCGGGCGGATTGGCGGCCTGGTACGTGATTGTGCGGGTGATGAAGCTGCCTGCATCGTTCCAGCCGGAAGTGGCCGTTTCCACGCTGGTCCTTGCGCTTGTTCTGACAGTCGGATTTGGCCTTGCGGGAACCTGGAGAATCCTTGGCCAAAAGGCAGCTCCGATCCTGCGAAACCTCTGAAATCGTTAAAAAAGCGTAATATGCGGGCATTTTGCCCGCATTTGGCCGCCAAACACACGATCTTGAGTAAAACAGGTCTTGTTATCGCCCTGTTGAATCCCCATAATTCACGCAAGGCATGCTGGGGTCCCGCCAGCGGCGCCTGGGAATAACCCCCGACACCCGACGGGACGAAGCAATGAGGAAAACCATGGCTGACTATCGCAACATCCAGGCCCGTACATCGGCCGGAGTGCGTGTGGACGCGGGGATCGATCAAGGTCTACGCAGCTACATGCTGAAGGTCTACAATCTGATGGGGATCGGTCTCGCAGTGACCGGTCTTGCCGCGCTTGCAATCGTTTATCTCGCAACCACTCAAGACCCCGCCCTTTCCGTAGTGACGCTGCCAAATGGCAAAATGCTGACGAGCTTCGGCGTGGTCTTTTACACGTCGCCGTTGAAGTGGATTGTCATGCTCGCCCCACTCGCTGCAGTGTTCTTTTTGAGCTTCCGCATCGAGAAGATGAGCGTTTCAGCTGCTCAGACAACTTTCTGGGTCTATGCGGCGCTTGTAGGTCTTTCGCTGTCGTCGATCTTCCTTGTCTATACGTCGGGAAGCATCGTGCAGACGTTCTTCATCACCGCCGCATCTTTCGGTGCGCTGTCGCTCTACGGCTACACGACCAAGCGCGATCTCTCCGGAATGGGTTCGTTCCTGTTCATGGGTCTGATCGGCATTCTTCTTGCCGGCTTGGTCAACATCTTTCTGCAGTCCAGTGCTTTGCAGTTTGCAATCTCTGCGATCGGCGTTCTGGTCTTTGCAGGCCTGACGGCCTATGACACCCAGAGCATCAAGGAAATGTACTACGAAGGCGACAGCTCGGACACCTATGGCCGCAAGGCGATCATGGGCGCGCTGCGTCTCTATCTCGACTTCATCAACATGTTCATGTTCCTGTTGCAGTTCCTCGGCAACCGCAACTGATCCTGGACAATAAGAACGCATGGAAAAGGGCAGCGGTAACGCTGCCCTTTTTTGTGGCGGCATTGCAATCATCCGGTATTTTTGCGATCGATGGCGGCCATGACAAGCATCCATATCCGCCCGGCGCAGCCCGCTGATCTGCCCGCCATTACCGCAATCTATCGCGATGCTGTTCTGCATGGGACGGCGACCTACGAGATCGAACCGCCCGATCTGGCGGAGATGACCAAGCGGTTCCATGCGATCACCAGCGACGGCTTCCCCTATAGCGTTGCAGAAATGGACGGCATCGTGAGCGGCTATGCCTATGCCAGTTATTTCCGCACCCGCCCGGCCTATTGGTGGAGCGTCGAGGATTCGATTTACATTGCGCCGCAAGCCAAGGGCAAAGGCATGGGTAAGGCCCTGCTTCAACGCTTGATCAGCGATTGCACAGCGCTCGGATTTCGCCAGTTCATCGCTGTCATCGGTGATGGTCACGATGCGTCGGCGTCGGTCCGCCTGCATGCGCGTTGTGGCTTCAGGCATTGCGGAACCATCGAGGGATCGGGTTTCAAGCACGGCCGCTGGCTGGATACGGTTCTCATGCAGCTTGATATGAATGGCGGGACCGCTACCCTGCCGGGGCCAGCACCTCTGAAAGGATAAGCGTCTTAGCTCCGCACGACCCGCAGGGATTTATCGAAGATCTTGAGCACTCTGTCGAGTTCGGTGCCGCGCTTGAGGATAAGGCCGCTTGCGGCAATCACGCTATAGGCGCCTTGCTTGCGGGCCAGCCGCGGATTTTTCTCGATCCGGAACATCGGTACTTCACTGGTCCGGCGAAACACCGAAAACACCGCCCGGTCATTCAGATGGTCAATGGCATAATCGCGCCATTCGCCCGATGAAACCATGAAGCCGTATATTCTGAGGATTTGATCAAGTTCCCGCCGGTTGAATGTAACGGGGAGATCACGTGCGCTGGAGAGTGAAATGAGTTTCGCCTGCTGTTGCGATTCGTCGCCACCTGCATTGCTGTCCATCAATCAATCCGCCTTTAGATTTGCCGTATGACAACTGGATGACAGAAGGGTGACCTGTTCCGCCCGTATTTACAAGCCTGTAAGTGTCAGGGCACGCGCAATTGAACGCAAAAATCTCGCTGCTTCTGTGCTTTTCACAAAGGAATACGCGCTGTTTCCATTGGTGATGCCGGGCCACAGTTTCGCCATGTTGCACTCGCATTGCCGCCGGATTTCAGACCCACCTTCAGCCCGTTGTCTGAGACGGTTCGGCCTTGAGCGGCCCGATACCCCAAGCCCCCCGCCCAAACGGGTTGTTCTGGTCGAACCATTCAGTCTCCGGCAACAATAAGCCCCAAGACTTCAGGCTGGTTTACCAGCCTTTTTTCTTGTCTGCAGAAATGCTCTTTAAAATCAGGGCTTTGTCATGATCGAGGCGCCAATGATCGGCCCCGGTTTGCCTTCACCCAGCATTTCCTGCAACAGGACGGCGCAGCCGGATGCCTTCTTGCTGGCGATCTCGGTCAGCGGAATTTCGATCTTCTGTGATTTGCCGTCCCACATGCCGACGGTTTCCATTGCACGGACGCTGTTGGCATAGCTGACATTGCGTCCGCCGTTTTCGCCATCGGGTATGGAAACAATGGTTTCCTTGTTGAAATAGGCGAGAAGAACACGCACAGGATTTTTTGCGGCAGGCCCATCGCCAATATTGATGAGCAGACGATCCGGCGAGGTTTTTTCGATCGATACGGGAATTGTCAGGCCAGAATCAGCATTGCGCATCTCATCGATTCGCCGCCGGATTTTGCCGCCGTCCTGACCATTCACGTGCTCGCGGCCATTGAGGATTGCCTGGGGGGTGTAGACACCGGTCAGCCCGAGTGCTTTGCGGTAGGCGTTCTGCCGCGCGGTGTTTTCGGGCAGGGCAAGATTGTCGACCCAGCCGCGATAATCCCAGTAATCAACATGGAAGGCCAGCGCGACGACTTTTCCTTCCGAAACCAGCTGCTTGAGGACGGCATCCGCCGGCGGGCAGGAGCCACAGCCCTGCGAGGTATAGAGCTCGACCACGCCATCCGGTTTCGTGCCGATGCTCCCGGCATAGACCGGCCAAGCGACCACCGCCGCTGCCAGAAGCGGGCAGGCGATCAGAATGGCTTTGAACAGAGTGCGCAGGGTCAAGGGTACGAGCTTTCTTCCCGAATTTTTCTTTGATCTTGTGTGAGAGTGATTGCCAGACAATTGATAGGGATGCGTTTTATCAAGAGGAAGTCACTTTGAGGTGAATTCGATCACGTTTACAGGCAAAACCATATAATTATTGGCAAAATCGCGAAAAAAAGACCGCCGGTTGCCCGGCGGCCCATGATTTCAGAGATTTTCGCTGCTTCAGGCGGCGAGATCGCGCAGCACGTATTGCAGGATGCCGCCGTTCTTGAGGTATTCCAGCTCATCGATTGTATCGATACGGCAGATCAATGGCACCTGCTTGACCGTGCCATCGGCGAACGTCACCGTGGCATGGGTTTTCTGACGCGGCTGGATCGTGGCTAGGCCTTCGATGGAAACCGTCTCGTCGCCCTTCAAACCAAGCGACTGCCAGCTTGTACCCTCTTCCAGCACGAAGGGGACGATACCCATTCCGACGAGATTCGAACGATGGATACGCTCGAAGGATTGGGAAATCACAGCGCGAACACCGAGAAGGTTCGTGCCCTTGGCTGCCCAGTCACGCGATGAACCATTGCCGTATTCGATACCGGCAAAGATCACCAGCGGGACGTTCTCGCTGCGGTATTGCATGGCGGCATCATAGATCGGCATTTCCTCTTTCGAGGGGTAATGGATCGTGTAACCGCCTTCGCGGCCATTTTCGCCAAGCATGTGGTTGCGGATGCGGATATTGGCGAAGGTACCGCGCATCATCACTTCATGGTTGCCGCGACGCGTGCCGTACTGGTTGAAGTCCAGGGGTGCCACGCCGTGGTCGGTGAGGTACTTGCCCGCAGGCGAGGCTGCCTTGATTGAACCGGCCGGAGAAATATGGTCGGTGGTGATCTTGTCGCCGAAGAGACCGAGGATACGCGCACCCTTGATATCGTTGACGGTGCCGGGTGTCTTGCCCATGCCGACAAAGTAAGGCGGGTTCTGCACATAGGTCGAGTTGTCATCCCATGCATAGGTCTGGCCAGCCGGTACCTTGACGTCCTGCCAGTTCTGGTCGCCCTTGAACACATCCGCATATTTGGACGCGAACAGCTTGCGGGTGACGTTTTTGGTGATGAACTCCTGGATCTCATGCGACGACGGCCAGATGTCCTTGAGGAACACCGGGTTGCCGTTCTGATCTTCGCCAAGCGGCTCGGTTGTCAGGTCCTTGGTGACCGAACCGGCCAGGGCATAGGCAACAACCAGTGGCGGAGATGCCAGGTAGTTCGCCTGAACGTCCGGCGAAACACGGCCTTCAAAGTTGCGGTTGCCGGAAAGCACGGCAGCAGCAATCAGACCCTTGTCATTGATGGTCTTGGAGATCGGTGCTGGCAGCGGGCCGGAATTGCCGATGCAGGTGGTGCAGCCGAAACCGACCAGATTGAAACCGAGCTTGTCGAGTTCAACCTGCAGGCCGGCGTTCTCGAGATAGGCGGCAACAACCTGCGAGCCCGGCGCCAGCGATGTCTTCACCCAAGGCTTGGACTTCAAACCCTTGGCAGCGGCGTTGCGGGCGAGAAGGCCGGCTGCAATCAGCACGCTCGGGTTCGAGGTATTGGTGCAGGAGGTGATCGCCGCAATGGCGACGTCGCCATGGCCGAGATCATAGTCTTCGCCTTCAACCGGATAGCGGGCATCAAGCTGCGTGGTCTTCTTGTATTCCTTCTGCAGCGATTCGTGGAAACCGGCGGCAATGCCCTCAAGGGCGATACGGCCTTCCGGACGCTTCGGACCCGCCATTGATGGAACGACGGTGCCAAGATCGAGTTCCAGCGTGTCGGTGAATACAGGATCGGCCGAGCCGGGTTCGCGCCACATGCCCTGTGCCTTCGAATAGGCTTCGACCAGAGCCAGACGCTCTTCGTCGCGGCCGGACATGTGCATGTAGTTGATGGTTTCACGGTCGATCGGGAAGAAGCCGCAGGTGGCGCCATATTCCGGACCCATATTGCCGATGGTGGCACGATCAGCCAGCGTCATGCTCTCAAGACCGGGGCCGAAGAACTCGACGAACTTGCCGACAACGCCCTTCTTGCGCAGCATCTGAACCACGGTAAGCACGAGATCGGTTGCTGTTACGCCTTCCTTGACTTTGCCGGTCAGGCGGAAGCCGATGACCTCAGGCAAAAGCATGGAAACCGGCTGGCCCAGCATGGACGCTTCTGCTTCGATGCCGCCAACGCCCCAGCCCAGAACGCCAAGGCCGTTGACCATGGTCGTGTGCGAATCAGTGCCAACGCAGGTATCGGGATAGGCGACGGTGACGCCGTCTTCTTCCTTGGTCCAGACTGCCTGGGCCAGATATTCAAGGTTGACCTGATGGCAGATGCCTGTGCCCGGAGGAACAACGCGGAAATTCTTGAACGCCTGCTGGCCCCACTTCAGGAAGCGGTAACGCTCGCCATTGCGTTCGTATTCGAGATCGACATTGCGTTTGAAAGCCTGCGGATTGCCGAACTCGTCAACGATCACCGAGTGATCGATAACCAGATCAACCGGGACGAGCGGATTGATCTTTTCCGGGTCGCCGCCAAGGTTGACCATGGCATCGCGCATTGCGGCAAGGTCCACAACCGCTGGAACGCCGGTAAAGTCCTGCATGAGGACACGGGCTGGGCGATAGGCGATTTCAGCGCCCGCACTGCCGCGATCAACAAGCCATTTGGCAACGTTTTCGATGTCCTTCTTGAAAACCGAGCGGTTGTCTTCAAAGCGAAGCAGGTTTTCGAGGAGCACTTTCATGGAGAAGGGAAGCTTGGAAATGCCTTCCAGGCCGTTTTTCTCAGCTTCGGTCAAGCTGTAATAGACATATTCCTTATCCCCTACGGATAGGGTTTTACGGCATTTGAAACTGTCGATTTGAGACATGTTGCGTCGTCCTTATGCTACTGGCCTCACCCGGGACGAACGCCTTTGCCGCGTTTCAAGGACGCGCTAAGGTGCGGGTGCAGTCATTTCCGCTGTCCGTCCCGCTACAGGTCCGTAAAGGCGCCTGTATTGAAGATCGGCCAAAAATGGTTTCCATACCGACCGCTGGCATGGTTGACTGCTATATAGAGATTTTCATCGATCTGTGCCAGACCGACATTCGTCAAAATTTGAGACTGCGTCGAAATGCACAGGGTCATTCCGGGCGGCACGTCGGGGTTAACAAGAGCGGGAACTTCATGCGGTTAGTCGCCGAAAATCTGGCAGGGGAGCGGGGCGGGGAGATTTTGTTTTCCGGACTGAACTTTGCCGTCACGGGCGGAGAGGCACTGATGATCACCGGGCCAAACGGGGCCGGCAAGTCGACGCTCCTGCGAATCATCGGCGGACTTCTGGACAAAGCCGAAGGCCGTATCCGGCTTGACGACGCGCCAGCGGGTTTCGATGGGCTTGTTTCCGCCTGCCACTATCTCGGCCATCTCAACGCCATGAAACCCGTCCTGAGCGTCGAAGAGAATCTGCACTTCTGGCAGTCGTTCAACGGCATCGGCGACTATACAATTGCTGAAGCGCTGGACCGCGTCCAGCTCGGCGATATCGGCCATTTGCCGTTCGGCTATCTCTCCACCGGGCAAAAACGGCGTGCCAGTATTGCGCGGCTTCTGATCAGCCGCCGTCCGGTCTGGCTTCTGGACGAGCCGACGGCGGGCCTCGACAAGCGATCGGAGGGTCAGTTCGCCGGTGTCATGCATGCGCATCTTTCCGGCGGGGGCATCGTCATCGCCGCGACCCATCTGCCGCTGGGATTGGACGGTGCCCAGGAACTCGTGATGGGAAGGAACGGCATCTGATGCTTGCGCTGTTTCTCCGCGACACCCGGTTGGGTCTGCGTGCCGGCGGGGGCGTGCTGATCGGGATATTGTTCTTTCTCGCCGTTATCGCCGTCGTGCCGTTCGGTGTCGGGCCGGATTTGAAGCTTCTTGCACGAATTGGACCGGCGATGCTGTGGATCGGCGCGCTTCTGGCGACGCTGCTGGGTCTCGACCGGCTGTTTCAGGCCGATCGCGATGACGGATCTCTCGATCTGCTGATCATGGCGTCGGACAGGCACATGCTGGCGTTGACCGTTCTGGTGAAATGCCTGGCGCATTGGAGCACATGTGTGCTGCCTCTGGTCATTGCCTCCCCCTTGCTCGGTTTGTTCATGAACATGGAGCCGGCGGCTATCGGGGCGACAACCCTGACGCTGTTCGTCGGCACACCGGCCATTACGCTGATCGGAGCAGTCGGCGCCGCGGTTGCCGTGGCATTGCCGCGCGGCGGCCTGCTCGTATCGGTGATCATCCTGCCGTTGACCATTCCCGTGCTGATCTTCGGGGTGTCCGCAGCCTATGGCGCGGTGGAAGACCCCGCGCCATTTGTCGCGCCCTTTCTGATTCTCGTTGCAATTACACTGTTCTTTGCGGTCATTGGGCCACTGGCCGCTGCTGCCGCATTGAAATCATCGGCTGATTGACATGGGCTGCGCGACGCACGATCTTTTCGGGCTTGGGAGGATCATGTGATGGTGAATTGCGAAACTAAGTCCGGGAAGCTAAGAAATCGCCATGAGTGACGCTGCTTCAAAAGCCGGACGCTGGGTCGATCTGGCCAATCCGACCCGGTTCATCAATTTTGCCGGGATCGTGCTGCCATGGCTTGTCGGGATCACATTGCTGGTTTTGGCTGCCGGATTGTGGATGTCTTTCCAGGCGCCCGATGACTACCAGCAGGGCTCGACCGTCAAAATCATGTTCATCCACGTGCCTTTCGCTTGGCTGTCGATGATGTGCTATACGGTCATGAGCATTTCAGCCATCGGAACGCTGGTCTGGCGTCACCCGCTGGCGGATGTCTCAGCCAAGGCAGCGGCACCCATTGGCGCTGCTTTCACGGCTCTCGCCCTGATTACCGGCTCATTGTGGGGCAAGCCCATGTGGGGCACATGGTGGGTGTGGGATGCGCGGCTGACGTCGGTTTTCGTGCTGTTCCTGATGTATCTTGGTATCATTGCGCTGACCCGTGCGATGGACGATCCGGCAAAATCCTCCAAGGCCACGGCCATCCTGACGCTGGTCGGCTTCATCAACATTCCGATCATCAAGTTCTCCGTCGACTGGTGGAACACATTGCATCAGCCCGCGTCGGTTATCCGCATGGGCGGACCAACCATTCATCCTTCATTGCTCTGGCCGCTTCTCGTGATGGCCGTCGGCTTCACGCTCCTGTTCTTCACCCTGCACATCATGGCGATGCGCAATGAGATCTGGCGCAGACGGGTTGTCGCCATGCGCCGCATTGCGGCTCGCAGTGCGGAACGGAGGGGAGTGTCATCATGACCCATACGGCTTTCGTCCTTGCATCCTACGGCGTGTCCATCGCGGTCCTCGTGGCACTCGTCGGCTGGATACTGATCGATCAGCGCACGCAGCGCCTCGCACTGCAGGAACTGGAAACCCGCGGCGTTCGCCGCCGCTCCGAGGCGCGAACGGATAATGCATCGTGAGCGGGCCGGATATTAAAGGGCAGGCTCCACACCGGCGCTTCTCGCTGTTTGCATTCCTGCCCCTGCTGCTCTTTGTGGTTCTGGCCGGTATCTTTGCCTTTCAGCTCGCGCTTGGGCGAGACGAAAGCGTCATCCCGTCGGCATTGATCGGCAAGCCAGCTCCGAACCTGACCCTTCCGGCTCTGGCGGGACTGACCAGGGGCGGGCAACCGGTTCCGGGTATCGATCCCTCCGCATTCAAGGGCCAACTGACACTGGTCAATGTCTTTGGCTCGTGGTGTGTGCCGTGCCGTGCAGAACATCCACTGTTGATGCAGCTTGCCAAGGACAAGCGGTTTCGTATCGCCGGTCTCAACTATAAGGACAAGGACGAAAACGCTCTGAAATTCCTGGGTGAACTTGGCAATCCGTTCGACATGATCGGTGTTGATGCGAGCGGCCGGGCCGGGATCGAATGGGGTGTCTATGGCGTGCCGGAAACGTTCCTTGTCGGTCGCGCCGGCACCATTCTCTACAAGCACGTCGGACCTTTCAGCGAGGCATCGATCCGTGATGATCTGATGCCTGCTGTTGAAAAGGCGCTGAAGCCTTAAGACCGGCTATTTTTCCTTGCCCTGCGCGCCTTTGCCTGCGAGTGGCTCAAGCGAGTGTTTCATCACCAGCGGCATTTGCGCGAAGGTGAACAGCAAGGTGATCGGCATGGTGCCCCAGACCTTGAAGGCAACCCAGAAATCCGTCGAAAAGCTGCGCCAGACCACTTCGTTCAGAACGGCCAGGAATAGGAAGAATATGCCCCAGCGCAGGGTGAGTTTGCGCCAGCCCTCGGGATTGAGCTTGAAGGCACTGTCGAACACATAACCGAGAAGCGATTTGCCGAAATAGAGACCGCCCAGCAGGATCACTCCGAACAGGGCATTGATGATGGTCGGCTTTATCTTGATGAAGTTTTCGTCGTGCAGCCAAAGCGTCAGGGAACCAAACACCAGTACCACGATGCCTGAAACCAGCGGCATGATCGGCAGGCTGCGGATCAATATCCACGACACGGCAAGCGCCAGCACGGTTGCAATCATGAACAGCGCGGTGGCGATGAAAATCGGCCCGCCGATATTGGCCAGCACGGGAAAGCGTTCGATCAGCCATTCGCCGCGGGAATTGGCGAAGAAGAAGACCATCAGCGGTCCGAGTTCCAGCACCAGCTTGAGAAGGGGTGTGACTTCCTTGCGCTTGGGATCGGACGGATCCCGTTCAAATACGGATTGATCCATCATGCAACTCCCGCGATGGCTTTGGCAAAATCTTTGGCGGCAAAGGGCTCGAGATCATCGACCTGCTCGCCCACGCCGATGAAATAGACCGGCAATTTGTGCTTGGCTGAAATGGCAACGAGAATGCCGCCGCGCGCCGTGCCGTCGAGCTTGGTCATGACGAGGCCATTGACGCCGGCGATATTCTTGAAAATCTCGACCTGATTGAGGGCATTCTGACCGGTGGTGGCATCCAGTGTCTGCAGCACGGTATGCGGTGCTTCGGGATCGTTCTTGCCGAGGACGCGGACGATCTTGGCAAGTTCGTCCATCAGTTCGGTCCGGTTCTGCAGGCGTCCGGCCGTGTCGATGATCAGGACGTCGCTTCCGGCCTCCTTCGCCTGTTTCCAGGCATCATAGGCAAGTCCGGCCGCATCCGCACCAAGCTTCGACGAAACCACCGGTGCGCCGGTGCGCTTGCCCCAGATATGCAATTGCTCGATCGCCGCTGCGCGGAATGTATCGCCGGCCGCCAGCATGACGCTGAGGCCGCCTGCGGTGAGCTTGGCCGCTAGCTTGCCGATGGTTGTGGTCTTGCCGGTGCCGTTGACGCCGACTACCAGAATGACATGCGGCTTGTGCGAAAGGTCGAGCTCCAGCGGCTTGGCAACCGGCCCGAGGACCTTTTCGATCTCCGTTGCCATGATGGTGCGGACTTCTTCCGAACTGATATCCTTGCCGTAACGTGTGGCGCTCAGGGAACCGGTGATGCGGATGGCGGTTTCCATGCCGAGGTCCGCCTGAATCAGCACATCTTCGAGATCCTGCAGCGTGTCTTCATCGAGCTTGCGGCGCGTAAAGATGCCGCCGATGGAATCGCCCAGCTGTTGGGATGAGCGGGCCAGGCCCTTGCGCAGCCGTTCGAACCAGGTAAGGCGCTTCTCTGGCTCGG
Source organism: Phyllobacterium sp. 22229 (assembly GCF_052056495.1). Classification (NCBI taxonomy): domain Bacteria; kingdom Pseudomonadati; phylum Pseudomonadota; class Alphaproteobacteria; order Hyphomicrobiales; family Phyllobacteriaceae; genus Phyllobacterium; species Phyllobacterium sp. 22229. The sequence goes on along the minus strand of NZ_JBQEPA010000006.1, from coordinate 17,322 downwards.
CGCTGACCTGCTCTTCGGCCTTCTTCTCCTCGACGGTCCTGGTGACCGTTACCTTTGATGAAGCGGGCTTGGCTGGTGCAACCGGCTCCACCGGTGCAGGTACGTCGATGACAGGTTCCGGCACATGTACGGGCGGTGTCAGCGCTTCTGCCAGCGTCTGTTCAAACGGCTCTTCCGCGGCATTGAACGGAATGGGCAGCTCTTCCTCGACCGGCGGAACAACCGGTTCAGGCTCGGCCAATATTGTCTCCGGTACAATTGGCGCCAAAACCGGTTCAGGTTCCGGCTCGGCCGCAACCGGCGCTGGTTCTTCAACCGGCACAGGTTCAACAAATTTGGTCTCGACCGGCTCTGCCTCGCCAGGAACGGGCAGGGCTTCCTGTGCCGTCGTGTCCTCATACACCTGTTCGATGGTCGGATGAACGGGTGCCTCGAGCGCGGGGGCAGGTGCTTCGGCCGGAACCTCGTCGACTTCCTTCTTGCCGAATGAAAATATCTTTTTGATAAAACCCAGAGCCATGAATGCTGCTTTGCTCGTTGTGATTACGCTGCGTGCCGGTCGCTGTCCGCGGCCAGCAGCCTGTCGCCGTCATGCCCGCTGATCGGCCGTTCAATAATTTCGCCGGGTGCCCCGCCATTCAGACCGACGAGGGTAAACCCTTCGGTCCGGCCAAGCCCCTCGCGTTCGACGAGTATGCGCTGGTTCGTGCCGACAAGACGGTCGAGGTGGGAGCGATAAGCGGCCTCGCCTGCCGCCCGCAGCCGGGCAGCGCGGGCTTTGACGATCTGCCGGTTCACCTGCGGCATGCGCGCTGCAGGCGTGCCTTCGCGCGGGCTGAACGGGAAGACATGCAGATGCGTGAGGCCGCATTCCTCGACAATACCGATGGAGTTTTCAAACATTGCATCGGTCTCGGTAGGAAAACCGGCAATGATATCCGCGCCGAACACGATATCGGGGCGGATCTTGCGAACATTTTCGCAGAACTCGATGGAGTTCTCGCGCAAATGGCGACGCTTCATCCGCTTCAGGATCATGTTGTCGCCCGACTGCAGCGACAGATGCAGGTGCGGCATCAGGCGGGTTTCCGTAGCCAGTGCCTCCATCAGATCATCATCCGCTTCAATCGAATCGATGGATGAAAGGCGCAGGCGCTTCAGGTCGGGTACCTGGCCGAGAACGGTTTTTACGAGTTTTCCAAGGCGCAGGCTGCCCGGCAGGTCGGGGCCGTAACTCGTCATGTCGACGCCAGTGAGGACCACTTCGTTATAGCCGTTGCCGACGAGCCGCTTGACCTGTTCGATCACGCCCCCCATCGGTACGGACCGGGAATTGCCGCGGCCATAGGGGATGATGCAGAAGGTGCAGCGATGATCGCAGCCGTTCTGCACCTGCACAAAGGCCCGTGCCCGGCCCTCGATGGCATCGACCATGTGCGATGCGGTTTCACGCACCTCCATAATGTCGTTGACGCGCACCTTTTCGAACTGGTTGACACCGAAATCGGGCAGCATGCGATAGGAATTGGATTTGAGTTTTTCCTCGTTGCCGAGAACGAGATCAACCTCGTCCATGGCGGCAAATTCGTCGGCTCCGGTCTGGGCGGCGCAGCCGGTGACAATGATGCGGGCCTGCGGATTGTCGCGGCGTGCCTTGCGGATTGCCTGCCGCGCCTGCCGTACGGCTTCGCTGGTCACGGCACAGGTGTTGAAGATGATCGCACCATTTTCCAGCGCGCCAAGCCCGGCGGCGTCGGCTTCGCGCTTCATCACCTCGGATTCGTAGGTGTTGAGGCGGCAGCCAAATGTGACGACATCCACAGCCATCAGGCGGCTCCCTGCGATGGCGCTGTTTCGTCCCGCTGCCATTGACCGCTCTGTGGATCGAACGAGCCGGAAAATTCCCATTCGGCGGGTCCGGTCATCATGACATGGTCGTTGTCCAGCCATTCAATCACCAGGGGACCACCAGGCACTGTGACTGTCACGGTTCGCTCGGTGCGGCCCGTGCGGGCGCCGGAAACGGCCGCAGCACAGGCGGCCGAACCGCAGGCCCGGGTCAGCCCGGCACCGCGCTCCCAGGTGCGCAGGGTCATGGCATTGCGGCTGGTCACATGGGCAATCGAGATATTGGCGCGTTCGGGGAAAATCGGGTGATTTTCGAGCAGCGGGCCAAAACGTTCGAGATCATAGGTCCATACATCCTGATTGACCCAGAAGATCGCGTGCGGGTTGCCCATGCTTGCGACGGAAGGGGAGTGCAGGACGGGCGCATCAATCGGCCCGATCTGCAATTCGATCTGTCGCGTGTCGTGGAAGGCTTCAGCCAGCGGGATGTCCTGCCAGCCGAAACGCGGCTTGCCCATATCGACGGAAATCATGCCGTCGGCATGTTCATGAGCCGTCAAAATTCCGGCGATGGTTTCGAAGGTAAATTCGCGCCTGCCGGTTTCGGCGGCAAGCGCCTGGACGACACAGCGCATGCCGTTGCCGCAGGCCTGTGCCTGGGTGCCGTCAGAGTTGATGATCTCGATATAGGCTTCCGTACCCTGGGTGCGCGGCGCATGGATTGCCATGATCTGATCGAACTTGGTGGCTGGATCGCCATTGAGCGCAATGGCGGCTCCCGGCGTAACATGATCCGTACGGCCACGCATGTCGGCAACGATTATCTCGTTGCCAAGCCCGTTCATCTTTGCAAATTGCGTGCGCACTGCCATGCTTCCGTCAGCCTGTATAGCCATTCCGATGCCGATAGAGGGCTTATATGGCGGAAAAGGTGAAGAATTGCCAGTGCCAGCCGTATCAAAGCTGTATCACCGGCATTCGACCCTGTCCGGCGTCAGGCGACCCGGATCACCAGCTTGCCGAAATTATGCCCTTTCAGAAGCCCCATGAAAGCTTCCGGAGCATTGGTGAGCCCATCGACAATGTCCTCACGGTACTTGACTTCGCCGTTGCGCAGCCAGCCGCTCATGGTTTCAAGGAAGACCGGTCGCTGATCAATGAACTCACGCTGGATGAAACCGCGTACAGTCAGGCTCTTCTTCAGGATGTCGCGCATGAGCGCCGGCAGGCGATCCTTGCCGGAAAGGTCAAGGCCGTCATATTGTGCGATCAGACCGCAGACCGGTACACGCGCGAACGTGTTGAGCAGCGGGAAAACCGCGTCCCAAACTGCACCGCCGACATTTTCAAAGTAAACGTCGATACCCTTCGGACAGGCCTGTTGCAGCTGTTCGGCAAAATCGGGTGCGCGGTGGTCAATCGCGACATCGAACCCCAGTTCGTCGCGGACGAATGCGCATTTGTCTGCGCCGCCGGCAATGCCGACAGCCCGTGCACCCTTGATTCGGGCGATTTGGCCGACCGTCGATCCCACCGGCCCGCTGGCGGCGGCGACAACGACGGTTTCGCCGGGCTTGGGCTGGCCGATAGTCAGGAGTCCCGCATAGGCTGTAAAACCCGGCATGCCGAGAATGCCGACAGCCGTTGACAGTGGCGCGGCATCCGGATCGAGCTTGCGCAGACCGGTACCGTCGGAGAGGGCGTAGCTCTGCCAGCCGGAATGGGAGAGAACGATATCGCCAGGTTTGTAACCGGGATGTTTGCTCTCGATCACCTCCGCAACGGTTCCGCCTTCCATGACCCCGTCAACGGCAACCGGAGCCGCATAGGACACCGCGTCGTCCATACGGCCGCGCATATAGGGATCGAGAGACAGGAACAGAATCTTGAGCAGGACCTCACCATTGCCAGGCGCGGGAACCGGTACGGTTTCGATTCGGAAATTATCAGGTTTTACCGGACCTTGTGGCCTGGATGCGAGGACGATGCGCGTGTTTTGCGGCTGGGACATGGTCTTGATCCTTGTGGGGAGGGCATAAACCCTACCCCAGCCCTCTCAGCCCGGCAACGCAAAGATGATTGTCAGTGGGGTTCGTGAGCGTCCGCCACGCCGCGCAACCAGTAGCCAGCCGCTTTCACCCACTCGCCGTTGAACCCGCGCTGCTCGACCAGATGGTTGCGGATGGATTTGGATATGCCGCTTTCGCAGGCGATGAAGGCGTAGCAATCGCCCTCGGGCAATGTCAGGCTTTCAATCGTTCGCAGCAACAGCTCATTGTTACCCGCCTCCGCACCATTGCGGTGGACCCAGACGATCCCGGCATTGGCGCTGGTCTTGAGATCCTGTTCTTCGGCTTTATCCTCGACCTCAATCACTGCGACGACGCGGGCCGTGGCCGGCAGTTCTTCGAGGCGGCGCCCGATGGCGGGCAGGGCCGTCTCGTCACCTGCCAGGAAGTACCAGTCATAGGCATCGGGAATGATCATCGATCCGCGAGGGCCGCCAATGACGATCTGCTGGCCTGGTTTGGCCTGGGCTGCCCATGTGGATGCGGGGCCGTCACCATGCAGCACGAAATCGACATCAAGGGTGTTGGATGCCTTATGATAGCTGCGCGGTGTGTAGTCACGCATCTCTGGTCGCGGCTTATCTTCGGGAAAACTGATCCCATCGGGGCCGAGCACGGGAACAATCGGCCCGCTGCCGGCAGGTGGGAAGAAAACCTTGATGTGATCGCCATAACCGGCACTGACAAATCCTTCCAGCTGGTCGCCGGCAAGGGTGACGCGCACCATGCGCGGTGTCAGATGTTTCACGTCCTGCACATCGAGAAGACGCAGGCGCGTTTCATGGCGAATTCTTTGTGGTGTTTTATTCATGAGTGTCATACTCAAGAAATACTCCTGCCGCCAACGGAACTCAATGGGGCTCCTCACACTTTTCTGTCATCACCCCATATTGCCATCATAAGACTTTATTCACCTTAAAATGGTTGACTTGCGTAAGGTTATGGCTTCGGGCCGAACGGGAATAGCTCTGGATAGTGTGGCGATATTACCAGTTCAGGGAGTTTTTGATGCTTCTGCCGCGGCGGCGGGCCGGAAACAGGCCTGTTTTGCCGTCTGGCGGGTTGAAATTTCGCTGCGATATCCTTTGTATCGCGGGTGACAATGCCAAGTCGAATCGCATTTTTTCTGTTTGATGCGTAGATGGAGAGTAAGACTATGGGGACTTTGAACGTCAATTTGCTGGCCGTTGCCGCTGTCGGCATGGTTCTGGCAGGCTGCCAGAGTACGCGCTTTGACAATGATGGTATGGACCGCGTAACGCCCCGGCCTGCGCCCTTGCAGTCTGCGCCGTCCGGAACCGTGACCCAGAGCCAGCTACCGCCGCCCGGCGGCGCCAATCAGTTTCCAACAGCACCAACCACCGGTAGCGGTGCTGCGCCTGCCGCCCAGGGCACGCAGGTCGCATCGCTTCCGCCGGCAAACGCCCCTGATGTGACGGCCAGCAGTGTGGCCGGCGTCTGGAACGCCTCTCTGGCCGGTCAGTCCTGCAAGATCGCAACGCCGCAGACCAAGTTCGGTCAGGGTTATCGCGCCGGTCCGTTGCGTTGCCCGGGTGAACTGGCCAATCTTTCGTCCTGGGCCGTGAGCGGCAAGCAGCTCACCCTGTATGATGCTGCAGGTGGAACGGTCGCGCGGCTTTACTCCTCAGGGTCGTCACGCTTTGATGGCCAGACCTCCGGCGGGCAGAATCTGAGCCTGTCGCGTTAAGCCCGAAATGGGAGTGTGCAGCGCGAATTCGGCGGCTGCACACGTCCGGAGACTGCAGTCCGCATGTCGCACGATAATCTGAAAGTGTTTCCCTCCGTGCGCGAGCGCTACGATTCGCTGGTGCAGGCGGGGGATATTGCTGCCGATCCGGCACAGGAGCAACTGGCGGACCGTTTCGACCGGCTGATACGCGAGCTGGCGACAAAACGGCTTGCCACCAAGTCCAGTGCGCTGGGCTGGCTGTTCAGCCGCCGTTCGCCGCGGCACGAGATAATCAAGGGCCTTTATATCTTTGGCGAGGTGGGACGCGGCAAAACCATGCTGATGGACATGTTTCATCAGCTTGTTCCGGCCAAGCGCAAGCGCCGGGCGCATTTTCTTGACTTCATGGCTGATGTGCACGAGCGCATCAATGCGCATCGCAAGGCCCACAAGAACGGCGAGACGAAGCAGGACGATCCGATCCCGCCCGTTGCCGATGCCCTGGCGGAACAGGCCTGGGTTTTGTGTTTCGATGAGTTCACCGTCACGGATATCGCCGATGCGATGATCCTGTCGCGTTTGTTCAGGGCACTGTTCGAGCGCGGTGTTGTGCTCATTGCGACGTCCAATGTGGAGCCGGACAATCTTTATCGCGATGGTCTGAACCGCCAGCTGTTCCTGCCGTTCATCGACCTGCTCAAGACCCATGTCGATGTGGTCAATCTGGATGCCCGCACGGATTACCGGCTGGAGAAGCTCAACCGCATGCCGGTTTATCTCTCGCCTTTGTCCGACGCGACAAAGCAGGGAATGGATGAAGCCTGGCACACCGCAACCGAAGGTGCTGCCGTTTCAGAAGACCATTTCAAAGTCAAAGGCCACAATGTGATGGTGCCGCGGGCGGCACGGCATGCGGCGCGTTTTGGCTTTGCCGATCTCTGCTCGAAGCCTTTGGGCGCGCTTGACTATGCGGCCATCATTGCGCGCTACCAGACCATCTTCATCGATGATGTGCCGATTCTCGACTATGCCAGGCGCAACGAGGCCAAGCGTTTCATTATCCTGATCGACATTTTGTACGATCACCACGTGCATGTGGTGATTTCTGCGGCGGCGTCACCGGACAAGCTTTATGAAGCCAAGCGCGGCACCGAAGCTTTCGAGTTCGACCGCACCGCATCCCGGCTTTTTGAAATGCAGAGCGAGGAGTACCTGAGCGAAGCAGCGCAGGCGCAGGAAATGCCGATATCCTCGGAAGCCTGAGCGGGCTATCAAATGACTGTGATACGGGTCGCCCTTATTTCATCATTTTGATATGTTGCCTATGTTAGATAATGCCAGAAAAACCTTCCCCAAGCTAAATCCAATTGACGTTTACGTAAATCCCATCAAATCTAAACGATTGAATTTATTGAGGGGAAAATTTTTGGTTGAGTTATTTTTGAAAGAGGAATATTCGAACGTCCCAACGCAAAGGCGCATGATCGCGGGCTGTGCCCGGTGTCGTCGATGTCCTTTGGCGTCCGTCCAGACTTCAGATCAGGGAAGTAACCAGCATGGCACGTAACAAAATCGCCCTCATCGGTTCAGGCATGATCGGTGGCACATTGGCACATTTGATCGGGCTCAAGGAGCTCGGTGACATCGTGCTCTTCGACATCGCAGAAGGTATTCCTCAGGGCAAAGGGCTCGATATTGCCCAGTCGTCACCGGTTGACGATTTTGACGCCAAGCTCGTCGGCGCCAATGACTATTCGGCGATCGAGGGTTCGGATGTGGTCATCGTGACCGCCGGTGTCCCACGCAAGCCCGGCATGAGCCGTGACGATCTGCTCGGCATCAACCTCAAGGTCATGGAACAGGTTGGCGCGGGCATCAAGAAGTACGCGCCCAACGCATTTGTCATCTGCATCACCAACCCGCTCGACGCGATGGTCTGGGCATTGCAGAAATTCTCCGGCCTGCCGAAGAACATGGTCGTCGGCATGGCTGGCGTTCTCGACAGCGCGCGCTTCCGCTATTTCCTCGCTGATGAATTCAAGGTTTCGGTGGAAGATGTCACTGCCTTCGTTCTCGGCGGCCATGGCGATTCGATGGTGCCGCTCGCCCGTTACTCCACCGTTGCCGGCATTCCGCTGCCGGATCTCGTCAAGATGGGCTGGACCAGCCAGGAAAAGCTCGACCAGATCATTCAGCGCACCCGTGACGGCGGCGCGGAGATCGTTGGCCTGCTGAAGACCGGTTCGGCCTTCTATGCCCCGGCTTCGTCGGCAATCCAGATGGCTGAAGCCTTCCTCAAGGACAAGAAGCGTGTTCTGCCTGTCGCAGCGCATCTCTCCGGCCAGTACGGCGTCAAGGACATGTATGTCGGCGTTCCGGTCATCATCGGTGCCGGCGGCGTGGAACGCATCATCGAAATCGATCTCAACAAGACCGAAGAAAAGGCGTTCGAAAACTCGGTGGCTTCTGTCGCCGGTCTTTGCGAAGCCTGCATCGCCATCGCGCCGAACCTCAAGTAATTCGGCCTGAACGTTCTGAAACGATCCCGTGCACGCACCGGATTTTTCGTAGAGGAAGTTAACTGATGAATATTCACGAATATCAGGCCAAGCGCCTGCTCCACTCCTTCGGTGCGCCGATTGCCAATGGCGTTGCCGTCTATTCCGTCGAGCAGGCGGAAGAGTGGGCAAAGACGCTGCCGGGTCCGCTTTACGTGGTGAAAAGCCAGATCCATGCGGGCGGCCGCGGCAAGGGCAAGTTCAAGGAACTCGGTCCCGATGCGAAGGGCGGCGTCCGCCTTTCCAGGTCGGTCGAAGAAGTTGTTGCCAATGCCAAGGAAATGCTCGGCAACACGCTCGTGACCAAGCAGACCGGCCCGGCCGGCAAGCAGGTCAACCGCCTTTACATCGAAGACGGTGCGGACATTGATCGCGAGCTTTATCTGTCGATCCTCGTTGACCGTACGGTCGGCCGCCCGGCTTTCGTGGTATCCACGGAAGGCGGCATGGACATTGAAGCTGTCGCGCACGACACACCGGAAAAGATCATCACCGTGGCGATCGATCCCGAAAAGGGCGTGACGGCAGATGACATAAACAAGATCAACGATGCGTACGGGCTGACCGGCGAAGCCCGGACGGATGGTGAATCGCTGTTCCCGATCCTGTACAAGGCGTTCACCGAGAAGGACATGAGCCTGCTCGAAGTCAATCCGCTGATCGTCATGACCAATGGCCGTCTGCGTGTTCTCGATGCCAAGGTTTCCTTCGACGGCAATGCACTGTTCCGTCATCCCGACGTGGTTGAACTGCGTGACACCACGGAAGAAGACGCCAAGGAAATCGAGGCCTCCAAGTATGACCTGGCCTATGTTGCTCTCGACGGCAACATCGGCTGCATGGTCAATGGTGCCGGTCTTGCCATGGCAACGATGGACATCATCAAGCTTTATGGTGCGGAGCCTGCGAACTTCCTCGACGTTGGCGGCGGCGCCAGCAAGGAGAAGGTGACGGCTGCGTTCAAGATCATCACGGCCGATCCGGCGGTTGAAGGCATCCTGATCAACATTTTCGGCGGCATCATGAAGTGCGATGTGATTGCCGAGGGTGTGATTGCTGCGGTCAAGGAAGTGGGCCTGAAGGTTCCGCTGGTTGTCCGTCTTGAAGGCACCAATGCCGAGCTCGGCAAGAAGATCATCAATGAAAGCGGCCTCAACGTCGTTTCCGCCGATGATCTCGATGACGCCGCTCAGAAGATCGTCAAGGCAGTCAAGGGCTAAAGAGCGCGCCGATGACCACCCCATCGCCCCTTCGACCGGAGCATCAACGTCTTCAGGCCCTTCTGGGTTCGTTTGAAGGCGACGAGCAGGTTTCGGCCACGCCCTGGACCAGTGCCGGGGCGGCGAAGGGATATCTTTCCGCCGAGAGCGATCTCGGCGGATTGTTTCTGAACCAGACCTATCGTCAGGTTCGCGATGGCCAGACGACATTCGAAGCCCGGAACATTTTCGGCTTCGATGTCAAGGACGGCACCTACAAGCTGTATCAGTTCGATACCGTCGGCTTTGTCCCGCCCGCTCCGGCGACGGGCACATGGGCCGGCGACGAACTGGTTCTGGAAAAGTCGTCACCACGCGGCAAGGCCCGCAGCCGCTATCAATTCGAAGATCAAGACCGGTTCCGGTTGCGTGTGGAATTTGCACCGGCCGGAAGCGACATCTGGCAGGACGTCGTCAGCGGTGTCTACCGCCGTATCGTGCCTGTCGATCACCAATAGAAAAGGTCTCGTATGTCCATTCTCGTCAACAAAGACACCAAGGTTCTCGTGCAGGGCCTGACCGGCAAGACCGGAACATTCCACACCGAACAGGCTTTGGCCTATTACGGTACCCAGATGGTTGGTGGTATCCACCCGAAAAAGGGCGGCGAGACCTGGGAAGGCAAGTTGCCGACCGGTGCCGGCGCCCAGCTGCCGATCTTTGCGTCGGTTGCCGAAGGCAAGGATCGCACCGGTGCCAACGCCTCGGTCATCTATGTGCCGCCGGCAGGTGCTGCCGAAGCCATCATCGAGGCGATCGATGCGGAAATCCCGCTGATCATCTGCATCACCGAAGGCATTCCGGTCATCGACATGGTTCGCGTCAAGGCCCGCCTCGAGCGTTCCGCCTCGCGCCTGATCGGCCCGAACTGCCCCGGCGTGCTTACCCCGGAAGAATGCAAGATCGGCATCATGCCGGGCAATATCTTCCAGAAGGGTTCGGTGGGTGTTGTATCCCGCTCCGGCACACTTACCTATGAGGCAGTGTTCCAGACAACCAATGAAGGCCTTGGCCAGACAACGGCAGTCGGTATCGGCGGCGATCCTGTAAAGGGCACCGAGTTCATCGACATCCTGGAAATGTTCCTGGCTGACGAAGCCACCAAGTCGATCATCATGATCGGCGAAATCGGCGGCTCGGCTGAGGAAGATGCAGCCCAGTTCATTGCGGATGAAGCCAAGCGCGGCCGCAAGAAGCCAATGGCCGGTTTCATTGCCGGACGTACGGCTCCTCCCGGACGCACCATGGGCCATGCGGGTGCGGTTATCTCCGGCGGCAAGGGCGGCGCGGAAGACAAGATCGCTGCCATGGAAGCGGCGGGCATCCGTGTGTCGCCGTCACCGGCGCAGCTCGGCAAGACATTGGTTGAAGTCCTCAAGGGCTAAAACCCAAGCGGGCGGATTTCCGCCTGCGGCAAGGATCAAGACGGATCGGGGCGGCTCTTCGCCCTGATCAATTCAGGGGGATTTCCCGGCAAGGGCCGGAAACCTCAACCCAGAGTGTTCCGGGACACGATGTCCCGGATGCTCTCATCAAGGGAGACGGAGCGGGTGCTCCGGTCACACACATGGCACGTCAAGAACAGGCCAACGACATTTTTGCGCTCACATCATTTCTCTATGGTGGCAATGCTCACTATATCGAGGAACTGCATGCGCAGTATGAGCAGGATCCGAATTCAGTCGGGCCCGAATGGCAGGAATTCTTTGCCAACCTCAACGACAGCAAGGCCGATGTCATCAAGAACGCGCAGGGCGCTTCCTGGGAGAAGCCGAACTGGCCGATTGCCGGCAACGGCGAACTGGTTTCGGCGCTCGACGGCAATTGGGGTGAAGTCGAAAAGCACATCACCGACAAGCTGAAGGCAAAGTCGGCCAACGGCGCGGCTGCACCTGTTGCCAAGGCTGCTTCCGATGCGGACATCATCCACGCTGCCCGCGATTCGGTCCGCGCCATCATGATGATCCGCGCCTACCGCATGCGCGGCCACCTGCATGCCAAGCTCGATCCGCTGGGTCTGGCTGAGGTGAAGGAAGATTACAACGAGCTTTCCCCCGAGAGCTATGGCTTCTCGCCCGCCGACTACGACCGCAAGATCTTCATCGACAATGTGCTGGGTCTCGAATATGCGACGATCCCGCAGATGCTCGACATCCTGCAGCGCACCTATTGCTCGACCATTGGCGTCGAGTTCATGCATATTTCCGATCCCGTGGAAAAGTCATGGATTCAGGAACGCATCGAGGGCCCGGACAAGGGCGTCGCATTTACGCCTGAAGGCAAGAAGGCCATCCTTTCCAAGCTGGTCGAAGCTGAAGGTTTCGAGCAGTTCATTGACGTCAAGTACAAGGGCACGAAGCGTTTCGGTCTTGATGGCGGCGAATCGCTCATTCCGGCCCTCGAACAGATCGTCAAGCGCGGCGGATCGATGGGTCTCAAGGAAATCGTCCTTGGCATGGCGCATCGCGGCCGCCTGAACGTGCTCAGCCAGTTCATGGCCAAGCCGCACCGCGCCATTTTCCATGAATTCAAGGGTGGCTCCTATACGCCCGATGATGTCGAAGGCTCGGGCGACGTGAAGTACCATCTGGGTGCTTCCTCGGATCGCGAATTCGATGGCAACAAGGTTCACCTGTCGCTGACCGCGAACCCGTCGCACCTCGAAATCGTCAATCCGGTTGTCATGGGCAAGGCGCGTGCCAAACAGGACCTCCTTGCCGGCCGCGAACGCGACGACATGGTGCCTTTGTCCGAGCGCGCCAAGATCATGCCGCTGCTCCTGCATGGCGATGCCGCTTTTGCCGGCCAGGGCGTGGTTGCGGAATGTCTTGGCCTTTCCGGCCTGCGCGGGCACCGCGTTGCCGGTACGGTGCATTTCATCATCAACAACCAGATCGGCTTTACCACCAATCCGCGGCTGTCGCGTTCCTCGCCCTATCCGTCCGATGTGGCGAAGATGATCGAGGCGCCGATTTTCCACGTGAATGGCGATGATCCGGAAGCGGTGGTCTATGTGGCAAAGATTGCCACCGAGTATCGCATGACCTTCCACAAGCCGGTGGTCATCGACATGTTCTGCTACCGCCGCTTCGGCCACAACGAAGGCGACGAGCCTGCGTTCACGCAGCCACTGATGTACAAGACGATCCGTGGCCAGAAGACCACCGTGCAGCTTTATTCGCAGAAGCTGATCGATGAAGGCCTGGTCAATCAGGCGGAAGTCGATGCCATGCGCGCCGCATGGCGCGAAAAGCTTGAACAGGAATTCGAAGCCGGACAGCATTACAAGCCCAACAAGGCCGACTGGCTGGATGGTGCCTGGAGCGGTCTGCGCACGGCCGACAATGCCGACGAGCAACGCCGCGGAAAGACCGGGCTTCCCTTGAAGACGGTCAAGGAAATCGGCAAGAAACTGTCTGAGGTTCCCGCCGGTTTCAACGTGCACCGGACGATCCAGCGCTTCCAGGACAACCGCGCCAAGATGATCGAAACGGGCGAAGGGTTCGACTGGGCGATGGCCGAGGCTCTTGCCTTTGGCTCGCTGGTTATCGAAGGCCACCCGATCCGCCTGTCCGGCCAGGACGTGGAACGCGGTACGTTCAGCCAGCGTCATTCGGTTCTCTACGATCAGGAAACCGAGCAGCGCTACATCCCGCTCAACAACCTGCAGAAGGGCCAGGCCATCTACGAAGTCATCAATTCGATGCTTTCGGAAGAGGCCGTGCTTGGTTTCGAGTACGGTTATTCGCTGTCCGATCCGCGCGCGCTGACCCTGTGGGAAGCCCAGTTCGGCGATTTCGCCAACGGCGCCCAGGTGGTGTTCGATCAGTTCATTTCCTCGGGTGAGCGCAAGTGGCTGCGCATGTCCGGCCTCGTCTGCCTGCTGCCGCATGGCTATGAGGGCCAGGGACCGGAACACTCCTCTGCGCGTCTTGAGCGCTATCTGCAGCTCTGTGCGGAAGACAATATGCAGGTGGCGAACTGCACCACACCTGCCAATTACTTCCACATCCTGCGCCGCCAGATGAAGCGTGATTTCCGCAAGCCGCTGATCCTGATGACACCGAAGTCGCTGCTGCGCCACAAGCGGGCTGTGTCTTCCATCGGTGATTTCACCGGCGATTCCTCGTTCCACCGTCTGCTGTGGGATGATGCGCAGCTGTTGAAGGATCAGCCGATCAAGCTGCAGAAGGACTCCAAGATCCGCCGCGTCGTGCTCTGCTCCGGCAAAGTCTACTACGACCTCTACGAAGAGCGCGAAAAGCGCGGCATCGATGACGTCTACCTGCTGCGCGTGGAACAGCTGTATCCGTTCCCGGCCAAGGCGCTGATCACGGAACTGTCCCGCTTCCGCAATGCGGAGATGGTCTGGTGTCAGGAAGAACCCAAGAACATGGGTGCCTGGGCCTTCATCGACCCCTATCTGGAATGGGTTCTGGCGCATATCGATGCCAAGCATCAGCGCGTCCGCTATACCGGACGTCCTGCCGCTGCATCGCCTGCAACGGGCCTCATGTCCAAACACCTTGCACAGCTCGAAGCATTCCTTGAAGATGCCCTCGGCGCCTAAACCACAACAAACAGAAGTCATCTGAAGATCAACGGAAGAGCAAGATCATGGCAACCGAAATCCGCGTCCCAACGCTGGGCGAATCCGTTTCCGAAGCGACCATTGGCAAATGGTTCAAGAAAGTCGGCGATGCGATTGCCGTCGACGAGCCTTTGGTGGAACTCGAGACCGATAAGGTAACGATCGAGGTTCCAGCCTCCGCTGCCGGTTCCCTTGAGGAAATCACCGCCAAGGAAGGCGATACTGTCGAGGTTGGCGCCTTGCTCGGCATGATTGGCGGTGCCGGTGCCGCTTCTGCGAAGAAGGAAGAGGCCAAGCCCGAAGCCATCGCCCAGGCATCGGGTGCCGCTGGTGCGTCGTCAACGGCAGAAGCCGAGAACAAGGCTGCTCAGATTGCCGGCAACACGCCGATCACGGAACGCAAGGAGAGCGAGATGCCTGCGTCCCCCGCAGCGTCGAAGCTGCTGGCGGAAAAGGGCGTTTCGGTCTCGCAGGTCGAGGGTTCCGGAAAGCGCGGCCAGGTTCTCAAGGGCGATGTGCTTGATGCCGTCGCCAAGGGCATTGCCGCACAGCCTGCCGCTGCTCCGGCACCGCAGGCGGCACGTCCGGCCTCTTCGGCTGATGATGCCTCACGTGAAGAGCGGGTGAAAATGACCCGCCTGCGCCAGACCATTGCACGCCGCCTCAAGGATGCCCAGAGCACGGCTGCGATGCTGACCACTTACAATGAAGTGGACATGTCGGCGGTGATGGACCTGCGCAACCGCTACAAGGAAATCTTCGAGAAGAAGCATGGCGTCAAGCTCGGTTTCATGGGTTTCTTCACCAAGGCTGTTACGCATGCACTGAAGGAAATCCCGGCGGTCAATGCCGAGATCGATGGCACTGACATCATCTACAAGAACTTTGCCCATGTCGGCGTTGCCGTCGGTACGGACAAAGGTCTCGTCGTGCCGGTCGTGCGCAACGCCGACCAGATGTCGATTGCGGAAATCGAGAAGGACATCGGCCGTCTCGGCAGAGCTGCCCGTGATGGCGCGCTGTCGATGGCCGATATGCAAGGCGGTACGTTCACCATTTCCAACGGCGGCGTGTACGGTTCGCTGATGTCGTCGCCGATCCTCAATGCACCGCAGTCCGGTATTCTTGGCATGCACAAGATCCAGGACCGTCCGGTTGTTGTTGGCGGCCAGATCGTTATCCGTCCGATGATGTATCTTGCCCTCAGCTATGATCATCGCATCGTTGACGGCAAGGAAGCCGTGACCTTCCTCGTGCGGGTCAAGGAAAGCCTGGAAGATCCGGAACGTCTGGTTCTCGATCTGTAAGATTGCGAAGAACGGCCTTGCCGGCAGGGCAGGGCCGTTTTTGCAGTGTGGTGAATTGCACCGGATTGATTTAGTCTTGCGGCCCAATCACAAACTGACGTGATGAAAGGCGATTCAAAATGGCTTTTGCACCGAATTTCCCACCTGTCGAACCCCATATCTGCGTGAAAGGCGGCATTGAAGCGATCGCCTTCTACGAAAAGGCCTTTGGTGCCGAAAATACCTTCAGGCAACTGACCGATGATGGCAAGCGCGTGTTGCATGCCACTCTCTCGCTGTTTGGCGGCTCGATCATGCTGCATGACGAATTTCCCGAATACAAAAACCCGGACGGTGAGAATGATGTTTTATCGCCGGTCACCCGCGGCGGCGCGAGCGTTGCGCTGAACATCAATCTCGCCAAGCCCGCCGATGTCGATGCGGCGGTGAACCGTGCGGTGGCGGCCGGTGCGACGGTGATCATGCCCGTTGAGGATACGTTCTGGAATGCCCGCTATGGCCGTATTCGTGATCCCTTTGGTCATGTCTGGGCCTTCAACGCCGCGCTTGAAGCGCCTGCCGGAGAATAAGCATGTCACACTACATGTATGAGTTCCTCGGCCTGATGGCTGTTTTCTCGATCATGATCGTCTCGCCGGGCGCCGATTTCGCCATTGTTGTGCGCCAGAGCATCGTGCATGGCCGCCGCAGTGCCATCATGACCAGCTTCGGCATCGGTGCCTCGCTGCTCTTCCATATCAGCTACACCATTCTTGGCCTTGGCCTTCTGGTGTCCAAATCGCTGTTTCTCTTCGGCATGCTGAAATGGGCAGGCGCTGCCTATCTGTTCTATCTGGGCATCAAGGCTCTGCGCGCTCCCGGCATGGAAGCATCTGGGGAAGCACCTGGAGCTATCGCCGGCGACGCTGGGGAAAAGAATATTTCCGACTGGCGTTGTTTTCTCATGGGATTTGTCACCAATGCGCTCAATCCCAAGCCGGTCCTGTTCTTCCTGTCGCTGTTTTCAGCGCTGGTCAGCCACGAAACCCCGGCGCTGGTGCAGGCAACCTACGGCCTGTTCATGGCCACCGCGCTTATTGCCTGGTTTGTCGCCGTATCCACGTTCTTCACCATGCAATCCGTGCGTGACCGTTTTGTTGCGTGGGGACGCTGGTTCAACCGCGTGACCGGCCTGGTTTTCATCGGCCTCGGCATCAAGCTCGCGACGCAGCAGGCGAGCTAGGAACACGGATGATCAGATTGCCCAGCTTTCGTCCTGGAAACAGCGTCGCCCTGCTTGCGGCGCTCGGCATGATCCTGTCATCGCCAGCCTTCGCGGCCTGCCTGCAGGACCATGCGGTCTATACGGACCGGGATGACGACTACACGCTGACCTTTAAAAGCGTTCCCGACGATGGGCCGGCGATCACGACCAATGAATTCACCATCAAGATGAATGACAGCGATCTGAAGATGGACGGTGTTGTCACCTGGAACAAGGATGGTAGCAGGCCCAATGCCGTCATCACATACAAGTGCCCGGCAGGCGATGCGGTAGGTGCAGAGCTGCAGCAATGCACCGTCTGGAAAGGCGTCGTCTACGCCTTGAAGGAAGGCGCCGATGCCGAGCTGCTGCCAAAGGCCAAGGAGCCCTCGGCCCAGGCATTGCTCTTGCCGGATTTCTCCGGCGCCATGAGCAGTTTCAATTTCAAACTTGAAAAGCCCTTGGAGACTTTCCCGTGGGAAGTCTTCCGTTTCAAAGAATGCGTGCCCGAACAATAGTTTCGCGTTGCGTCAGAAGAGAAGGATTAAATCATGTCATATGACGTCGTCATCATCGGAACGGGCCCTGGCGGCTATGTCTGTGCGATCAAGGCTGCACAACTCGGCCTGAAGACTGCGGTGATCGAAAAGCGCGATACATTTGGCGGCACCTGCCTCAATATCGGCTGCATTCCCTCCAAGGCATTGCTGCATGCTTCGGAAGTCTTCCATGAGGCCGGCCACACCCATGCAAAGCT